>CAIMMJ010000100.1 GCA_903842515.1 uncultured Bacteroidota bacterium
AATTAAAAATATTAAAATAAACTATCAAGCCCCTTATTGGGGCTTTTTTTTTGTCTCATTTTAAATGGGTATGAATTTCTTTACTTACTAGCTGTTATAGAATTATAAATTAAATCCATTGTACACAAGCTCTTTGCTGCGGAAAAGAAGAGAATCCTTAACGACAGAGGCAAATGAGCAAGAAACATTTATACTAATAAAGTGTATCATTTAGTGCACAAAAAAACCCATCAAAAGTTTTGATGGGTTTTTAAATTTACCTAAACTATTTTTAATCTCTCCTTGATCCAAAAAATCTTAAGAGGAAAAGAAATAGATTCACAAAATCTAAGTACAGGTTTAGTGCACCCATTATACTTACTTTTTTGCTAGATTCATCGCCATACTCCATACCATTTCCTATGTTTTTTAACTTTTGAACATCATAAGCTGTAAGCCCTGTAAAAACAGCTACTCCAATAAAGCTCATAATGTATTCCATTGTATCGCTCTTTAAGAAGTAATTTACAATACTAGCAATAATTAAACCCCATAAACCCATCATCATTAATGATCCAAATTTAGTTAAATCGGTTTTTGTGGTGTAGCCAACTAAGGCCATACCGCCAAACATTAATGAGGTAATTAAAAAAGTAGAAAAAATGCTAGCGGCAGTATAGACTAACAAGATGAAACTTAAACTAACTCCCATGATAACAGCATAAGAGAGAAACAAAACTACAAGCGTGTTAAAAGAGAATTTATTAAACCCTAATCCCATTGCCAAAACAAATCCAATTGGCGCAAGCATTACTACCCACCCTAATATTGATGGTCCTGTTTCTGATATTAATGACCTGATGATTGATTCGTTTCCTGCCACATAAAAAGCAGTTACAGAGGTTACAGCCAAAGCAGCAAACATCCATGCAAAAACTTTTGACATAAAAGTTTGAGAGGAGCTAACTTTGCTGGATTCAAAATTTGTTTGATTGCTTAGATTCCAATTTTTATTTTCCATTTTTTAAATTAATTTTTTGCCTGTAAATCAAAAACCGTGCAAAATATTTTTCTAGTGCAAATTGGCAGAAATTAATCTCATAAACTCACCGCGTGTAGTTTCTTTTAAAAACTCACCAGTAAATGCAGAAGTAGTTGTAACTGAATTTTGTTTTTGAACTCCCCTCATTTGCATGCAAAGGTGAGAGCACTCAATAACTACAGCAACTCCTAATGGTTTAAGAGTGTTTTGAATGCAATCTCTTATTTCGTTGGTAAGCCTTTCCTGCACTTGCAATCTTCTTGCAAATGCATCTACAACTCTAGGAATTTTACTTAAACCTACTATGTGTCCGTTTGCGATATAGGCTATGTGAGCCTTTCCAAAAAATGGCAACATGTGGTGTTCGCACATAGAGTAGAGCTCAATATCTTTTACTACTACCATTTGCTGGTATTCTTCTTGAAACATTGCCGATTTTAATATTTCTGATGGGTTTGCATGATATCCTTGTGTGAGAAACTGCATGGCTTTGGCCACTCTTTCGGGAGTTTTTTGAAGTCCTTCTCTTTCAGAATCTTCTCCTAATTCTTTAAGAACATCTTTATAGTTGGCAGCTATTTTTAGTGTTTTAATTTCGTTATAGTTTTCCATTTTTTTATAACCTGTATTTTCAAAGTCAAAATCTATGTCTCTCATACTATTGTTTTAGATTCGTTTTAAACGAATAATACTATGATTTGTTTAATTGATAGTATGTGTGCAGTAGCTGATTAAGATTTTAATTTTCTGTTTCAATTTTTATTTAAATTAATTTATTAAGTCTTGTGAATTAACTTTTGCTTTTTGTCTTTGTATTTCTCTTTCTTCTCTGAGTCTTTTTAACAAAATAGCATTTTTATATTTTGCAAATAACAAGGAAAATGATTCAAAATCTTCTCTGTAATAAATTCCTAAACCTTGTGTAAATGGCGCTTGATTTAATAAAGCTGTGTAATCGTTTGACTGATTAAATGCTTTTACTCTGAACTTTCCGTCATTGGTAATTTTATAATCTATGTTTACGTCACCAATAATATTATTTGCAGCAGAATTATTTCTTACCCCAAAATTTCCATCAATACTTAATCTGCTGTTAAATAATTCTTTTGACATGGTTAGCTGGACTTCTCTGCTGGATGTTTGATCGTTTTTATAATTAAATCCTAAATTAACTTGTTTACTTACTCCCGAAATCCAATTGCTAATTTGATTGGAGAGCAATTCGTTTGTATTTGAACTTACACCAGTAGATGCAAGAGCATTGTTGCCAGAACTACTTGGAAAAAAACTACCTAATAATAGCAAAGAGAAAACCTGTTTGTTCATCTCTAATTCATTGTCAAAATTAATGGCCGATTTTATTTTTTCTCTCGTTCCTGCATCAGCATTTGGGAATTGAATATCAAATTTAATGTTTGGTTTCATCAGCCTGTCTGTCATCATTAACTTGCATTCTACCGGCACTCTTTGCCTGCTGCTATCCAGCAAAATTTCAGATAAGCTTGCACGAAGTTTATAAATTGCATTAATATTTATTTGTGCGTCCAATGGATTGCCGTTCCATAAAATTGTGCTTCCACTTTCTATGTTAAATTTTTTATTAATTATATTTTGAAGCGTTAAAAGGTATTTACCATCTCTAATGGTATAGTCGCCATACATTTGAAAATTGCCAAGAGTATTGATGTTCATCTTTAAATTTCCATCACCAGTACCCGAAATAACATCGCCTACTGTGGGATCAAATATGAGTTGAATTTCTGCATCGGGAGTCATCTGCAAATCAAAATTCATTTGAATATCAGAAAGATCTATTTGGGTATTTTTCTTTAATTTAAATTTAGTTGAATCTTTTTCAACAAAAGTAATGTAGCTGTTCTCAACAACTTCTTCGGAGCCATACAAAGGGATATTTATCATAGTTCCTTTCTCAGATTTTGCAGTAATGTCAAAAATCATATTACTTAAATCGCCGTGAATATTTGCAAATCCCGAAGCAAAAGCTTTTCCATAAAAAACATCGTTGCCCTTTGCAACAGTATTAAATACCATTAATTTTTTTACATCAATTTTTATGTTAAAAATAAATTTGTCAAAATAATCGTGTTCAATTTTTCCATTTGCAACAGCCATATTTCCGCTGGGATCAAACAATGTTACATCATTAAAATATATTTCATTTTCTTTAAAAAATACTTTGTTAGAAAAACTATATGCAACATTTAAATAATCAACAATAAAAGCACCTCTTACAATTTCTACTTCACCTTTTAGCACCGGTTCTTGCGAAGTACCCGATAAAATTAATGATCCGCTAGCTAATCCTTTTAAACCAGAAAAAACACCTTTGCTATATCCTTCAATATTTTTTATTGGAAACTGGTTTAAGGTAATTTCTAAATCAAGAGAATTTTCGTCGATGTTTGGATAATAAAAACCGGCAATTGTTAAGGATGGCATTTCGCCTCTCATAAATTTTGCATTTATTGCGATAGACTCTCTTTCGTTGTTATAAACGGCAATTAAGGAAGCATTGCCAAATAGCTCGTCATTTATAGAAAAATCTATTAAACCCAATCCAGACGAAAATATTAAGTTGTTATCGGCCGTACTAAAATTTCCTTTGCCTGTCATTCTTCCGGCAATACTTGTTCCCGTTTTCCTTAATATTGGATTAAACCACCTTACATCAAAGTTTTTAACTTCTATGTTCTGTGTGTACCTTCCCAAATAATCTTTTTCTGTTTGCAGACTTATAGTTTGATTACTAAAACTAGCATTTACATTACTACAAAATACTCCTAAAGAATCAATTATAAATAAGTTTTTAGAATCAATTACCCAAAGAGAGTCATACACATAAATGGTGTTTTCTAAAATTTTTGCCTTTATATTTCCCTGATTAAATTTTAGGTATGCATTTATATCGGCCTTGTTTTTTTCTGTGCTGTTTTTATTCCAATTGATATTCATTCCTAAACTATCGCTGTAGAGAGAAGAAATAATTTTAAAATTCTCGATGTAAGAACTATCGCTTATATTTATCTTTTGTGAATTTATATTTACTGAGTAATTCTTAGCAAAGTTTTTTTCTGGATGAATGTCTAAGGAAAATTTTTTAAAAGAATAACCGCCAATAAATAATTCTTTTGCAGTAGAATTTATGTTTATTTCTTGAGTTTTTGAATTGAATCTTCCGGTAATTTTTGTTCCAGGCATAATAACTAATCCCGAAAAAAACGTTTTGGTTATTGGAGCAGAGTTTAAAGTTTCAATATCAATAATTACAAGGTTATTGAAGTAAGTTTTTGTTGGAGAAGCAAAATAAGAGGGGAAATTCTTACTCAATAAAGATTGCATAGATTCTTTAAGTTCGCTAAATTTAAAATCGCCATAAATTTTTCCTTTTGCAATATCCGAATCAAATGAAATTATTCTGCTGTTTTCTTCAATTTTTGATTCAATAAATATTTTATTGATTAATAAACCTTGAGTTTTATGAGTTTCGATGGTATGATTAAGAGTAATTTTACCTTCTAAATTATCCAGGTTATCCCCAGTGATTTCGGCATCTATTTTTGAAGAAAAAATCAATTTTTGTTTTGTTGATGCAAAATTCAGGTTGGTGAGATTTGCTTTTTTTAAATCTGCTTCAAAATCAAAATGCGGCAGATCGTTTCTTAAATCAATATCTCCATTAAAATCCATTTGAATGTTGTCGTCGTAAACAGAAAAAATTCCAGAAAATATATTCTTTGCAAAATTACCATCAACCTTTATGTTGTGATAGATGTAATTATTAAAATCTAAGGCCGAAACATTTCCTTTAACAAGTGTATTTACATTATTTTGTTTTAGTCCTCTTCCATCAATATCTAAATTCAAAGATAATTTACCCACATATTCTTCCAGTTGAAAATACTTTCCAAGGTTAAATTCTTCTGTCTTTATTTTTCCTTTATAAACAGCCAATCCCGACTTGTCTTCGGTTTTCATTTCAATGTCTAATGAAATTTTTCCAATATCTGTTTTTAAATCACCATAAGATACAAAGTCACTTTCAAAACCGGTAAACGAGCCTGAGTAAATCATAGTACCCATATAACCAATTTCTTTTGGTAGCGCTAAAAACTTATCACTTGTAAATGGATACTCTGGAATTTCTTGAAGGTCTTTTAAATTGGTTTCAAAGGATTCAATATCTAAAATAGTAAAAGTGTTTTCCCAATTTGGCAATCCTTTCATACTAACGTTACCCTTAAACCGTGATTTTTTGCCAAAGCTAATGTCTAAGTTTCTTCCTTTTAAATTAGCTTGTGTTCCACTAATTTTACCTTGAAGTTCAATTTTTTTGCTAATTCCTTCCATCTCATCAGCAAAGTATGCAAGATCGCCTAGTTGCAAAAATGATTTTTGAAAGTTTCCTTTCATCTTTACCTTAGTTTCAAAATCTTTAAAATCATCATAACTTTCCGTTAAAAAAGAAAAATCACCCCTTAGTTCTGATTCAGGCAATTGGCAAAACATATTTTTAAATTCTACAAAACTTGGAGAAATTCTTGTTTTTGCCTTGAACTGTTTTACATGCAAGCCACATTTTTCATAAGCACTAAACGATTTTAAATTAAACGCAATCGTATCTTTTATAATTTCTAGGCTATCTGCATCTGCAGATAAATTAGCGGCATAAATATCAGAGAAATTGATAATTTTTGTATGTTCTAAGTCTTCTAAATATTGATAAGAAAAATTGACATTATGTAATTTTATTTTTCTAATTAAATTTACAAAAGGCTTTGCATTTTTTATGCCTGGGCCTGTATCAAAGGCATCAATTAAAAATTGAACATTTAAATCCTCCTCTTTTGGATATTGAATTAATTTAAATCTTCCATCATAGAGACTTATTGATTGCAATTCAAATCTTCTGTTGGCATTTACCGTATTTGAAATATCAACGCTTAGTTGTTTTGCAAACAGCAAGGTGTCTTTATGCTGGTCAGAAACATAGATATTTTTTACTAGAATTAAGGTTGGAAAAGCAACATCAATTTCTGATAAAGTAACTGTAGCATTTATTTTATTTGAAAAATAGTCCGCCATCTTTTGTGCAACAAAAGTTTGAACAGCACTGGAACGAAACAAAGCATACCCGCTTCCGGCAATTATAATTACCAAAAAAAAGAGAAACCAAAGAAAAAAGGAAAGTCCTTTTTTTAATCGTTGCATAAAATACTATACATTCGTCAAAGATAATTATTTACAACCTATGTTAGCAAAAAGCATTTACACCTTGGCAATTGAGTCGTCTTGCGATGAAACATCTGCCGCGGTTTTGTGTAATAACAAAGTGCTTGCCAATTTTATTGCCACCCAAAAAATTCATGAAACTTTTGGAGGTGTTGTTCCTGAGTTAGCTTCTAGGGCACATCAGCAAAACATTGTTCCTATTGTAGAAAAATCAATTTATAGTTCAGGAGTTACTTTAGATAATATAAATGCAATTGCATTTACAAACGGACCCGGATTAATGGGCGCTTTGTTGGTAGGAAGTTCATTTGCAAAGGGATTGGCTTTGTCTTTGAACGTTCCACTAATAGAGGTAAATCACATGGAGGCACATATTCAATCGCACTTTATTGCAGAAAATGTTGATGGCAGTAAAAATGAAATTCCTGAGTTTCCATTTTTGTGTTTAACTGTATCTGGTGGTCACACACAAATAGTTTTAGTGAAAGATTTTTTAACGTTTAAACTTATTGGCCAAACGCAAGACGATGCTGCCGGCGAAGCTTTTGATAAAGTTGCAAAGATTATGGGCTTGCCATATCCCGGTGGACCTTACGTTGATAAATTTGCCCAATTAGGAAATCAAAAAATGTATTCCTTTCCTATTGCTAAAATGCAAAATTCCGATTTTAGCTTTAGCGGTTTTAAGACATCATTTTTATATTTATTTGAAAAGTTAAAAAGAGAAAACGTAAAAATTGAAGGAGATGTTTTAAATGATTTATGTGCTTCGGCTCAATACACAATTTGTAAAACATTAGTAGATAAAATTGCTCTTGTTTCTAAAGAGTTAAATATAAAAAACATTGCAATAGCTGGCGGTGTATCTGCCAATAGTGGATTAAGAAATATGTTGCAAACTACAGCTCAAAAGTACCATTGGAAACTTTTTATTCCTAGGTTTGAATACTGCACTGACAATGCAGCAATGATTGGTATAAGCGCTTATTATAAATTTTTAGGTGGGCAATTTTCGGATGGTAATATAGCTCCAAACCCCAGAATGACTATTGGAGCTTAGAAATTTTATACATTTTACTCCACTTATAAAATCCATAAACAGATATCAAGCAATACACACAAAACAAGATAGAAGTTGTTTTTAAATCTCTTTGAAAATACAAATAGATGGAAGCGAGGTTTATAAAAAACCAATAAATCCAACTTTCTAATTTTTTTTTCGCAGCTAGAAACGTAGCATAAATGCTAAAAACAGCAATTGGAGCATCTAAAAAAGGCAATGCTGCAGATGTATATTTAGAAAAAATAAAGCCAAGTAACAAAGAGAATAGTGCGAGAGCACTAATAAATTTACTATTTTGTAAAATAGAATTTGTAGTAATTTTTAAATTATACTCATTGTTACTATTCTTCTTATTCCACATTGTCCATCCCAAAATAGACATTACAATAAAAAAAATTTGTAGCGCCGACTCTAAAAATAAATGTGTTTGATAGCACAAAATAAAATAAAGTGCAGAACTTACTATTGAAGCCAGCCAACACCAATTTTTGCCATAAGCAGCTCCTACAACATATAACAAAGCCAAAACAACTGCTAAATTTTCGATAAATTTTTTTTTGCCAAAAGTAAACTTTAATGCTGTAAATGGACTAATTGTTGTAAATTTGTGTTTTAACTTATACTAAACAATTATGAAATTTCAATTCTCAAAAAAATTAGTTCTTCTATTATTTACTGTTTTATTTGCATCAACCAATATATTGTTTGCTCAAAAAAAGACAAAAGACAAAACATTAGATGGTGTAAAATTTACAATTAAAGTAACCGAAGACAATGGAAAAAAGCCAAAGCCAATGGACGATGAGCTTGTATTTAAGGATTTAAAATTAAAGTCGGATTTATTTGACGACAAATACAATTTTAAAAAAGGACCTTTTACTTATACAATAGATTCTACAGATGTTGACAATAAAATAATAAATTTTACATGTGAAATGGAAAATGACATGAAAGACAAGTTAATGTGGGGTGGTAAAATTGATGAGGAAACTATTGAGGGAAAAGTAATTTGGATGAAAAAAGATAAAGTGAAAAAGAGTTTTGATTTTACTGGTACTGCAAAAAAGAAATAACGATTTAAGAAAAAAATTAATAGTTAAAACCCCATAATTTGGGGTTTTTTTATTTTTGAAAGATGGAAAAAATTTTAATTAAGAATATTAAACAGTTGGTGCAAGTATGGGAAAAAACCCCACTAGTAATAAAAAACGATTTTTGGAAAGAATTTCCTATACTGGAAAATGCTTGGCTGGCTATAGAGAATGGAATAATTGCTGATTTTGGTTTAATGGAAGATTGGCCAGGAATTACAGATTGGTCCAACCTAAATGTTATTGATGCTGAAAATAAACTGGTTTTACCTGCTTGGTGCGATTCTCATTCGCATTTGGTATTTGCAGCCACCAGAGAAAAAGAATTTTGCGACAGAATAAACGGACTATCATACGAGGAGGTAGCGGCAAGAGGTGGCGGAATTTTAAATTCTGTAGATAAACTAAGAAAATTAAGCGAAAATGAGCTATTTGAAAAATCACTGCCACGCCTTTACGAAGCCATAGCAAATGGAACCGGAGCACTGGAAATAAAAAGTGGATATGGTTTGAGTTTAGAGGCTGAGCTAAAAATATTAAGGGTAATAAAAAGAATTAAAGACGTTTCTCCCATTCCAATAAAATCTACCCTATTGGCAGCCCATGCTGTGCCTCACGAATTTAAAAACAACAAAGAAGCTTACATAAAATTAATTATTGACGAAATAATTCCAGAAGTTGCAAAGCAACAATTGGCAGATTTTTGCGATGTATTTTGCGAAAGAAATTATTTTACAGAACAAGAAACTATTGCCATTTTAGAGCAAGGAAATAAATACGGATTAAGAGCAAAAGTGCATGCTAACCAACTGAGCAAATCTGGCGGTGTGCAAGCAGGTGTAAACTGCAATGCCATAAGTGTAGACCATTTAGAGTTTGTAGAAAAAGAAGAAATAGAACTTTTAAAAAATTCCAATACTATTCCTACTATTTTGCCTGGTGCAGCGTTCTTTTTGCAATTGCCATTGCCACCTGCAAAAGAAATGATAAAAGCAGGTTTGCCTATTGCCATTGCTACAGATTTTAATCCGGGAAGCAGCCCCACAAGCAACATGAACCAAATGATAAGTTTTATGTGTATTCAATATGGAATTACACCCGAACAAGCCATACATGCTGCCACCATAAATGGAGCTGCAGCAATGGATTTATCTGCAGAAGTGGGTAGTATTAGTCCAGGGAAAAAAGCAAATTTAATAATTACAAAACCCTGCGAAAATTATTTGCAAATTCCTTACAACTTTGGCAACAACCTAATTGAAAGCGTGATGATAAATGGAAAGGTAATTTAGTTAATTCTTCGTTAAAAAACAAAACCCAACCTCCACTCTTGCTTTGTGTGAACTTTGTGCCTCCTTTGTGAATTCCGCCGCGGCGGAGTGGTAAAGCCCCAACTAAAAATCCGCTAAAACTGTTCAATTGTCCACTATACATTATCAATTATTCATTGTCAATTATCAATTACTCCTTCACCAGCTTAAGCACAACCCCACCATTAACCCTTGCAAAGTAAACCCCTTTGCTAAACCCATTTAAGTTTATTGTTTTTTGGTTCGTCTGACTTAATATTTTCTCTCCCAAAATACTATATACTTCAACAGAATTTAAATTTTTTGTGTCTTTGAATGTAAACACACCGCTGCTTGGATTAGGATACAAACCAAACGAATTTTCAGTAGAAGCTAAACTTTTAACAGGCACTGTAATGTCGAAATTATTTTCAGTGGTATTGGTAATTATAGGAGCATTGTAATCAAAATAAATATACGCCGTATTGTTTATTTGAGAGCCGTTTGGCAAGTTGGGTGTTGGCTTTATGCGATACTGAAAATAACCCATACTTCCTTCGTAATCACTTGTACTATCGGGCAACATAATGTTGTTGAACCTAACGGTTAATATGTTTCCGCTTACGGTTACATTGGCAGGATGAGAATAACCCAATACTTCAAACGTATTTAAGTCTAGTTGAGTATCTAAAGTATCTCTTAAACGAATATTAAATGCAGGAGCATTTCCTGTGTTTTGGAAGTGAATAGTATAAGTGAACCAATCGTCGTAACCCGGTAAAACGTTTACAGGGTATACTTCCTTCATGTTAGGGTCGTAAGAATTTACTACGTTGTAGCAAAAATCATAAACGTTATTGGCGGTATCTGCATCTATAGGATTGGGAGAAATTTCTACATGTACACAAATTTGGTCTGTGGCTTGTGCAGTGGTATCGGTTAATAATCTTAAACCAAATGAATTTGGATTTATAGTATTAAAATCAGAAATAGTGTAAGTATAAGTATTGCCACTAACCGTTGGAGTTAAAGCACCCGCAGCAGGTGCAACAAAGGATACCGGGCCGTTTATTTGTATGCTTACTGTACCAGATGTATTTCCATCGTCACAACTTAGGTTATACCAACTTTCATTGTCAGAAATTTGGGTTTTTAACAGGTGATTTTGCCCAGGAAAAACAAAGCCCGAGGTATGGACGGACAAAACTCTAGTATCGTAGCCTGATTCGCAATTAATAGGGAAATTAATGTCAGTAATACTTGAATTGGCTGAATTGTAGCTTATAGACTGTGTGTTACCTTGACCACAGTCAATAATTATAGGCAACAAATTATCCTCAATTTTTATTACATAAGTTCCTATATTAAGATTGTTGAAAGTATAAGACCCATTGTAAGTAAAGCAGCTTGAGACGGTTATATTAGAACTGTTTAATAATTTTACAGGTATATTGTTTATTCCTAAATCCGTATTATTGTAGTTGCAATTGTTGTTTATATCAGTGTAAACAAACCCTGTAATTCCTGCACCGATACAGCTATTTGGGTTGTTGATAGGGTCATTATTTGTGCACAATGGCAGTGCAAAACTGTAATTAGTTTCATTAGGTACACAGTTAAATGGGTTATTGGAAATGTCTCCAAAATAAGCAGTATCAATTTGTGGCAAATTCACCAAACAAAAAATATTATTATTATTTATCTTAAATTCATTCATTGTGCTTGGAACCATTGGAATTGAGTTCAATAGATTATTGGAGCAACGTAAAACAGACAAACTACTTGGCAAATTAGGCAGTCCATTTAACTGATTGTTGTTGCAGATTAAATTGTTTAAACCGTAATACAATTCAGGGAGGCTGCTTATTTGATTATTGCTACAATTTAAATAGGATAATCCGACTGGAGTAATTGCTAGGCTGTTTATTAGATTATAACTGCAATCTAAATAATCTAACACAACTGGAAAACTAGGCAGATTGTTTAAAAGATTGGTATTGCAATCTAATACATTTAGCTCATTTGGTAAAGTTGGGAGACTATTCAGTTGATTGTTTGAACAGTATAAATTAGATAGAGAATTTGGCAAAGCTGGCATGCTTGGCAATTGATTATAAGAACAGAAAAGATAATCAAGAGAATTGGGCAAGTTGGGCAAACTCGTTAGTTGGTTTCCTGTGCAATCTAAGACATAAAGATAACTTGGCAATTCGGGCAAACTAATTAATGAATTATTATTACAAATTAAAATGAAAAGATTATCGAAATATTCTACTCCTGAAAGGTTTGATATGTTGCAGGAAGATAAATCTAACTCTGATGTACTTACAATCTCCACACATGCTGTATTCATCTGGTTCCCGTTCATACAACTTGGGAAAAGCTGAGTAAGCTTGGTTACAAAATTAGAATCCGGAATCGTTACCCACTGTGCTTTTGCGGGTGCAAATTTTAAAACAAGCACTAAAAAGAGGAGAATAAGTTTTTTCATTTTGGAAATTTTATTTTGGTTTACATTACTTTTACTTTATACTTTTTTATTTGTATATCGTTTGTAATTAGTGAGTAATTTTCAATTATTGCTTGTGCAATAATAATTCTATCAAAAGGATCGTTGTGATGAAATGGAAGTTTTGATAAATGATAAATATGACTAATTTGAATGTCTAAGATTTGAAAATTATTTTCAACTACACTCTCCACAAACTTTTTCAAGGAAACATCTAAATCTAATTTACCATTATTGGCTTTCAAGGCAATTTCCCAAATTGTTGCAATACTCACAAACTTTGTGTTTTGCCCATCTAATATTAAACTTTTTTGTTTTTGTGATAGTTTTTTATCTCCACTCAAAAACCATAATAAAATATGAGTATCTAATATAATATTCATTACACATAATCGTTAAATTCTTGCATAGGCTCATCAAAGTTTGGTTGCATTTTTATTTTACCTTTTAGCGAACCAAATTTGGGTGCTTTGTTTTTTGAATTACTTATTTTTTTGCTTTTCAAAAAAGCTATAAAATCAAACACTTCTTGTTTTAAATTATTGGGTAATTGTTCCAACTCCTTTGCTATGGATAGTGTGTCCATTTGTATTGTTTTTGATTGTATCAAATGTAAGGTTTTTTGTTATGATTATCCATTGCTGAAATATTATTCTTCTATTGTTATTGCATTCACAATTGCACTGAAAGCAGTATCCTTAAGATTCCCATTCATACAACTAGGATAATTTGCTTGAAGATAAGTTACAAAATTTGCATCAGGTATCGTTACCCACTGTGCTTTTGCGGGTGCAAATTTTAAAATAAGCAACAAAAAGAGGAATGTAAGTTTTTTCACGAGGTAAGAATTTTAAATCAAATATACTTTTTTTTAAACAAGAAGATAAATTTAGATTAAATTAGTAACACACTTCATTGAACACTCCCCAATACAACAAAATAAGTCTCTTAAAATTAACTTTATTAGAATTCTCAATTTTGCTGATAAAGAACATAACGTTGTTTCTTGTCTTGAACACTCCTTCAAAATCATTAATATACTTATCTTTGCCCCACAAAATTTAATCGTTGTATGAAAGCCAACCACACCCTTATGATGGAAGAGATAGCCAAAACATCTCAAAAAATGTTTAAAAGCTACAATACTCTCAGCGAAATAAAAGATGTAGAAATTGCAGAAACTCCAAAAACTGCAGTTTATAACGAAGATAAGCTTACCCTTTATCGCTACAACAGAAAAACTCCTGCCACCATAAAAACTCCTGTGTTGGTTGTGTATGCATTGGTAAACACTTACAAAATGTTGGATTTGCAACCCGACAGAAGTTACATTAAAAATCTTCTCGACATGGGCTGCGATGTTTACCTGATAGATTGGGGCTACCCCAGCCGTGCCGATAGGTATTTGAGCATGGAAGATTACGTAAACGGCTACATTGATAATTGCGTAGATTTCATCAACAAAAAACACCATTTAAAAAAGATAAACATCATGAGTATCTGCCAAGGCGGAACGCTCAGTGTTATCTACTCTTGCTTGCATCCACAAAAAGTAAAAAACTTAATCACACACGTTACACCCATAGACTTTAGTGGCAACGACGGCTTGTTGTTTAAATGGAGCAAAGACATGGATTTTGATGCCATAGTAGACGATAACAATGGAATTATTCCCGGAGAGTTTTTAAACATGGGTTTTGAAATGCTAAAACCAATGATGAAATTCAACAAAAACACTGCTTTAGTAGATTCATTAGACAACAAAGACAAATTGTTGAACTTTTTGAGAATGGAAAAATGGATAAACGATAGCCCCGACCAAGCCGGCGAATGTTACCGCAAGTTCATGAAAGAATTGTATCAGCAAAACAAACTAATAAAAGGAGAATTAGAAGTAGGCGGCAAAAAAGTAAACCTAAAAAACCTTACCATGCCGTTGCTAAATATTTATGCCACCGAAGACCATTTAGTTCCGCCAAGTTCCACTATTCCATTAAACGACTACGTTGGCTCAAAAGACAAAGAATTATACAAATTCAAAGGCGGACACATTGGAGTATTTACCGGAAGCCGCTCTCAAAAAGAATTGGCACCTGCGGTTATTGCCTGGCTAAAAGAAAGAGATTAATAGTTTAAACCAATTGATAGACGCAGATTATTTCTGCTTCTTTTTTTATGTTTCATTATAAACTAAAAAATACCCAAGCACCATTTTACGCTGTAATTTTTGTATCAGAAAAATCTGAAACTTTAAATGGTTTTGAAGAAATGGATAAAGTAACATTGGAATTGGCCAGCAGTATTGATGGATTTATTGGATACGAAACGGTAGGGAATGAAAAAGAAAATATATTTATTTCGTATTGGAAAAACAAAGAATGCATTGACGAGTGGCGAAAAAATTCTACACATTTAATTGCAAAAAAAATGGGGAAAGAAATGTGGTATAAAAGGTATGTTAGTCAAATTTGTTTGGTGGAAAGTTCGCATGTAATGGAAAAATAAAAAGTAATGTTAGATACAAAACTAAATTACAAGCCTAGATTTTGTATATTTGAAATAGAAAATTAAAATAGAGGAAAGTTCTTGAAACAAAAAATATACATAGACACATCTGTTTTTGGAGGATATTTCGACGAAGAATTTTCTGAATTTACAGCACCCCTATTTAAAAAAATAAATAATGGTGAATTTGTAATGTTGTATTCAACAGTTACTCAAGATGAACTCGAAAATGCTCCTGATAAAGTTAAGGAGCTAGTAAAAAGTATAAAAATTGAATATACAGAATTTATTGATACAACAGAGCAATCAGTTGATTTAGCCTCTGAATATATCAAAGAAAAGGTAGTTGGAAAAACAAGTTTTGCAGATTGTTTACATATAGCCTTGGCTACAATAAATCATGCTGATTTTTTGGTGAGCTGGAATTTTAAACATTTTGTAAA
>CAIMMJ010000101.1 GCA_903842515.1 uncultured Bacteroidota bacterium
TTATACTTACAACACCTGCACCATCTTGCCCTCTGTTGTGTTGTTTTTCTAAAAGTAAATAAAGTTTATTTTGTGCATAAAAAGGAGTGCCATATTTTTCCAGGTAATAATCTGCAGGTTTAAGCAATCTAACCATTGCTATACCACATTCGTGCTTTATTTGTTCGCTCATAAAATTTAGAGAAAGCAAAGATAGTTTTTTGAAAATAGTTAAATGGGTTATTTCTTAATAAATGTTCTTATTTTTGCTTTCCAATTTTTAAAAACCAAATAAAATAAGTGTCAATAGAGGTCATAGGAGTAACAAAAATTTACGGGCAGCAAAAAGCATTAGACGATGTAAGTTTTACTATAAATCGTGGTGAAATTGTAGGTTTCTTAGGCCCAAACGGGGCAGGAAAATCTACCATGATGAAAATTATTTGCTGTTATTTACCACAAAGTATGGGCACTGTTAAGGTAAATGGCTTGGATGTTAAAGAAGATTCTATTCAAGTAAGAAAAAAGATTGGATACTTGCCAGAGCACAATCCTCTTTATTTGGAAATGTATGTTAAAGAATACCTTGAATTTGTATTGGGTTTGTATGGAAAATCTGAAAATAAAAAGCAAAAAGTTTCGGATATTATAGAGTTAGTTGGATTAAAAATTGAACAGAATAAAAAGATTTCTGCATTATCCAAAGGCTACCGTCAGAGAGTAGGTTTGGCACAAGCATTAATTCATCAGCCTGAAGTTTTAATTTTAGACGAGCCTACAACGGGTTTAGACCCAAATCAGTTGGTAGAAATCAGAAACGTAATAAAATCTGCCGGTAAAGAAAAAACAGTACTGTTCTCTACCCATATCATGCAGGAAGTAGAAGCTGTTTGCGACAGAATTATTATTATTAGCAAAGGCAAAATTGTAGCAGACGAGAACAAAGCAGGAATAAAAAATTTGCAATCCACTAAAAAGCAAATCATAACAGTAGAATTTGACAAAGCAGTTAGCGAGAGTTTGCTCTTAAAAATCATGGGTGTGAACAATGCTACTTTATTAAGAGACAATTTGTGGAAATTAAGTTCAAACTCTATGGATGATTTAAGACCTAAAATTGCAAAGTTTGCACAAGACAATAATTTATTGATTTTAACCATGGTAAAAGTAGAGGAAACACTGGAAGATGTATTTAGAAATTTAACTTCCTAGTGCAGCAATAAGTTATAAATGCTAAACATTTACACAATTATTTGGTTTAAGAAAGCTTAATTAAAATGAGTCAAACAATATTACAAGAAGAAGTTACAATTTTGTTCTCGGGCGATAGCGGAGATGGAATTCAGCTTACAGGAAGTCAGTTTACAGATACAGCTGCTTTTATTGGCAACGATGTTTCTACATTTCCAAATTTCCCTGCCGAAATTAGAGCCCCGCAAGGAACACTTGCAGGTGTTTCTGGTTTTCAATTGCATTTTGGTAGTATTGAAATAAATACTCCCGGAGATTATTGCGACGTGATTGTTGTAATGAATGCCGCAGCTTTAAAAGCAAACATCAAACAACTTAAAAAAGGTGGAACTATCATCGCCAATGTAGATGGGTTTGATGTAAAAAATTTAAACCTGGCAAAAATTGCAGTAGATAAAAATCCTATTTATGATGGAAGTTTAAGCGATTTTAAATTAATATCTTTTGATGTAACAAAACTCACCAAGCAAACGCTTGAAGGCTCTGGCCTTGGAACAAAGGAAATTGACCGTTGCAAAAATATGTTTATCCTTGGGTTGTTGTATTGGATGTACAATAGACCATTAGAAAATACCATTGAACATTTAAAAGATAAATTTAAAAAAAGAACAGAATTAATTGATGCAAATACCAAGGTTTTAAAAGCCGGATACAATTATGGCGATACCACCGAGGCAATGGGCAACAGGTATGAAATAAAAAAAGCCTCAATGCCAGTTGGCAAATACAGAGCAATACAAGGAAACACAGCAACAGCATTGGGTTTGATTACGGCATCAGAAAAATCCGGATTGGAACTATTTTATGGTTCTTATCCAATTACGCCGGCTTCGGATATACTTCATGAGTTGGCGCAGCATAAAAATTTTAATGTAAAAACTTTTCAAGCCGAAGATGAAATTGCTGCAATTTGTGCAGCCATCGGTGCTTCCTTTGGCGGTTCACTTGGCGTTACGGCTTCTTCGGGCCCCGGTATTGCACTAAAAACTGAGGCAATTGGATTAGCGCTTATGTTAGAATTGCCGTTGGTAATTATTAATGTTCAAAGAGGAGGTCCCTCAACAGGTTTACCAACTAAAACAGAACAAGCAGATCTGCTTCAGGCCGTCTATGGTCGTAATGGTGAATCTCCTATTGCTGTAGTTGCCGCAAAAACTCCCAGCGATTGTTTTTATATGGTGCTTGAAGCATGTAAACTGGCAGTAGAATATATGACTCCTGTTATGTTTTTATCCGATGGCTTTATTGCCAATGGAGCAGAACCGTGGAAGTTTCCAAACTCCTCTGAAATTGCAGACATTAAAGTAAAATTTGCTGAGTTAAATGTTTTAGAAAAATTTCTTCCATACAAAAGAGACGAAAAATTGGCAAGACAATGGGCAATTCCCGGAGTAAAAGGATTAGAGCACAGAGTTGGCGGAATTGAAAAAGAAGATCTTACAGGAAACATCTCTTATGATCCCGAAAATCACGAAAAGATGGTGAAAATTAGGGCTGCAAAGATTGATAATATTGCAAATTATATTCCTTTACAAAAAATTGATCAAGGCAACGAAAGCGGAAAAATAGTAATACTTGGTTGGGGTTCAACTTATGGTTCAATAAAAACAGCAGTGGCCGAATGTATACGCCAAGGTATTAGCGTTAGTCATGTTCATTTAAATTATATTCATCCTTTCCCAAAAAATTTGGGCGAAATTCTAAAAAAATTCGAAAAAGTAATTGTTCCTGAATTAAATAACGGCCAGTTAGTAAAACTCATAAGAGATAAATTTTTAATAGACGCAAAAGGATTTAATAAAATTAAAGGCTTGCCATTTTATGTATCAGAATTGGTGGATAGAATTAAAGAAGAAAACCAGTAAATTGTTTGATGAAAAAAACTGCATTAATCACAGGAGGCACAAGCGGCATTGGTTTAAATATAGCCAAATCTTTTGCCAATAAAGGATACAGATTAATACTAAATGGATTAGAAGATAACGGAAAAGAGATTGCCGCACAACTTGCCAATAGCTGCACAACAGAGGTTGTTTTTTTTAATTTTAATCTTTCTGATTCCTCCCAAGTTACCGCTTTATCAGAAGAATCTTTAAAAGCTTTTTCTAAGATTGATGTTTTGGTTAATAATGCCGGAGTTCAGTACGTTTCTCCAATAGAAGATTTTCCATTAGAAAAATGGAACTTAATTTTATCTGTTAATTTAACATCTGCATTTATTTTGAGTAAGGCATTTTGGCCTTCAATGAAGGAAAACAAGTTTGGAAGAATAATTAATATTGCATCTGCACATGGTTTAACAGCTTCGGAATATAAAAGTGCGTACGTTGCAAGCAAACACGGAATAATTGGCTTAACAAAAGTATTGGCATTAGAAGGCGCTCCTTATGGAATTACGTGTAATGCAATTTGCCCCGGCTATGTAAAAACTCCATTGGTAGAAAAACAAATTGTAGATCAAGCAAAGGCACACGGAATTTCGGAGAAAGAAGTAGAAACAAAAATAATGCTGGCAAAACAACCACTAAAAGAATTTATAAATGCCGATTCAATTTCGGACATGTGTTTATTTTTGGCATCAGAAAATGCAAATCAGGTTACAGGGTCAAGCATATCATTAGACGGCGGTTGGACAGCTCAATAAAGTAAAATATGAGTCATAAAAAGAAATTATCCTTAGCTCTCCAAGGCGGTGGTTCTCACGGTGCATTTACATGGGGAATTTTAGAGAGATTACTAGAAGAAGACATTTTTGATATACGAGGAATTTGCGGAACAAGCGCCGGTGCTATGAATGCAGCAATGGTAGTTTACGGGTTGCATAAAAATGGAAATCAAGGAGCAATAGAAATGTTAAATAAATTTTGGTTAAAAATTGCTGACTCATCCAAATATACTCCTTTTCAATCTACTTGGCTCGACAACGTTTTAAGCCCTGGCGATTTAAGTTACTCCATAGGATTTCAGTGGTTTAATTTTTTTACAAATACATTTTCTCCCTATCAGTTTAATTTGATGGACGTGAATCCACTAAAAAAATTAATAGAGGAATTAATAGATTTTGAAGAACTTAATCAATCTGAGGTAAAACTTTTTTCGTGTGCAACAAATGTAAAAAAAGGGAAACCCAAAGTTTTTAAAAGTCCGAACATTACAGCCGATATGCTCATGGCATCGGCATGTTTGCCAATGTTATACAAGGCTGTAGAAATCGATGGCGAATTTTATTGGGACGGAGGATACATGGGAAATCCTCCTATTTATCCCTTGATAGATTATACCGATTCTAATGATATTCTATTAATTAAAGTAAATCCCTTAGAGATAAGAGAAGTTCCAAAAACAGTAAAAGAAATTCAAGACAGAATAAACGATATAAGTTTTAATTCTAGCTTAAGCAGCGAGATGAGAATGATTCACTTTAAAGACAGAATGTTAAATATTGGCTATGATTTGAAAGGCAAACTAAGGAAAATATATTTCCATGAAATAAGTGCCGACGACGAGTTGCACGAATACTCATTGAGCAGTAAATTTAATATTTCCAAAGAATTTTTGTTGCAATTAAAATACAAAGGAAGAAAAGCAGCAGAAGTTTGGATGAGAGAAAATTTAGATAAACTCCACAAAGAAAGTTCCTTAAACATCCGTAAAGTTTTTTTATAAATATATTTTACTCTTCCGAAATTTTTACAACATTTTCCTGAATAGTTTTCAATTGAACTTGGCAGTATTTGAGCAATTCTGTTGCTTTTTTAATATGCTCCTCTAAATTTTCTAAGGGAATTTTTTCGTTTTCTAAATCAGCTAACATTTTAGATAATTCGCTAAACGCAGTATCAATTGTTTGTTTTTTTGCCATTTTTTTGTAAATAGTATTTTTAATTGTTTACTTCTATTTCACCATCCATAAATTTCAATTTCAATTCTCCGCCTTGTAATTTCTGCTTACTGGTAACTACTTTTTTGTTTTGATAAACCATAACAAATCCTTTTTTAAGTATTTCGTTGGGGTGCGATAACTTTAAAATTGTTTCCCAACTGTTTAATACATTCTTGTTTTTTATGAGTAAGCGTTCAGTTGAATTTTTAAAATCGATTTTAATTTTTTGCAATTGAAAAAGTTTTTGTTGAACAAAGTTTTTTGTTCCGTTGGCCAGTTTAATTCTTAAACTATTGAGTTCCATTTCAAAGTAAAAATTATGCTCAATTACAAAGTCGGCAGCTTTTGTAGGTGTTTTTAGAGTTCTACATGCAAGCATATCTGCAATGCTAATATTTTTTGTGTGTCCTATCCCTGTTATTACTGCAATTGAACATGCTGCGATAGATGCTGCCACATAAAAATCATCAAAAACTTCTAAGTCAAGTGTTGAACCACCACCTCTGCAAACCACAACAGCATCAAATTCATCTTTATGATTTTCAATAGTCTTAAATGTTTTTTGAAAAGAGTCTACAGCAAATTTCCCTTGAACAAACGTTTCAAAAATTGTTATTTCAAATTTGTAACCGTACTTATTATTTTCTATTTCGTGTAAAAAATCTTTTAACCCATCTGAATCTTTTCCAGAA
>CAIMMJ010000102.1 GCA_903842515.1 uncultured Bacteroidota bacterium
GGTAAAAGGAACTGAAGTTGCCATTGAAGGAAAGTTAATAAACAGAAGTTATACCGACAAAGAAGGAAACAAAAAATACGTTTCGGAAGTAGAGCTTAACGAGCTATTAATTTTAACTAAAAGCAACGATTAATTAGTTTACACAAAACATACATTTGAACCCGCCAAAAATTTTTGGCGGGTTTTTTTGTTTAAAACTAATTTTTTTACACTGTATTTCAGATTTACTTATTTTATTTACATTTGTTAAAAAAACAAACAAACTATGAAAAAATTTACACTTCTATTTTTATTTACACTTGCAATTGGTAGCATTTTTAGCTCTTGTGAAAAAGAAGATTTTGGTACCATTGAAGTTACCAGCGAACAACTAATTTTTAATATTGATTCTATTCCTTTGGCAGGGACTTACGAAAAAACATCAGTTGGAAAATGGGATATTAAAGCATGGGCAGATGCAAATAAAATTGATTTATCTAAAGGAGCTAAAGAATTTAAATTTAAATCATGCAAAATGGTAATTACAGAAGGTAACTTAAAATTCAGCGATTTTAAATATGTGCAAGTAACGGTTCAGTCTGGCACATTGCCAAAATTGGACATGATAGCCAGATATACAATTCCTAAAGGTGCAGACAAAGAAATAAATATTGATGATCTTATGACGGATGTAAATTTTATCGAATACGCCCAAGAAGGCGATGTAACGATGGATTTGGTAACTGAAACAACCAGGAATTTTGTGCCAAAAGGAGTAATTAGAGCATATCCTAGAGTAGAAGTTCTTGATACCAAACGTTGGTTGAAATTGTAATTTTAATTACCGAACAAAACAAAAATCCCTTGAAAATTCAAGGGATTTTTTATTTGTACACTATTTTATCACTACTTTTTTTTATTTGGCCATTGTCCTCAATCTCTTTTAATTATCTTTTTAGTTACCACACCCTCCTCACTTTTTAGGCTTACAAAATATACACCGCTGGCAAGGTGGCTGATGTCTATGGTTTGGGTGTTGGTGTTTTGGGTGGTGTAAGTGCCTACTTCTGTGCCGGTGAGGGTGGTGATGGATACATTGCTGTTTTTTAGGGCAGGCATGGTAAGTGTAATGCTAGAGTTGGAAGGGTTGGGAGAGATGTTTAGTGCTGCATTGGCAGAAGATTCATTTAAGCTTGTGCTTGTTCCTGAGTATTTGGCAATGAACATATCACCAGTATTTCCTGAATTATCACCATTAGTTAAAGTTGTTGTTCCCAAGGTAATTGTAGGGCTATAAAAACCGCCAGTTACAAATACATTATCTTCATTATCAGCGTAAATTTCACGTCCAAAATCTTCATTTGAATTACCCTTAGAAATTGCCCAAATAACATCGCCATCTAAATTGTATTTTACAATAAAAATACCAACAGCGCCTTCATTGATTAAGGTTGTTGTTCCAAAGGTAACTGAATTACTTTTAAAGTTACCTGTTATGTAAAAATTGCCGCTTGTATCAGAACAAATACTAGTGCATAATTCGTTTAAAATACTACCTGCTGAATTTGCCCATAAAATATTACCATCAGAAGTATATTTTGCAATAAAAATATCACTAGTATTACCTGTGTTATCTGCATTGGTTAAGATTGTTGTACCGAAGGTAACAGAGTTGCTTCTAAAATTGCCTGTTATATATGCATTTCCGATGCTGTCAGTAGAAATGCTATAGCTATTATCATCTTTAGCACCGCCGGCTGAATTTGCCCATAACAGAACCCCTTCAGGGTTATATTTTACAATAAAAATATCAAAATAATTTTCAGAAATATCTGAATTTAATAAAGTTGTCGAGTCAAAAGTTATGGCAGAACTTTTAAAATAACCTGTAACAAATATATTACCCTGAGAATCATTGTTAATGTTGTTACTATAATCAGAGTTTAAACCACCAAATGATTTTGCCCACATAAAATTTCCATCAGGATCATATTTCATAATATATATATCAACAGAGTATCCAGTAGTATCAGCATTGTTTAAAATAGTTGATTCAAAATTTATTGAGATGCCTGAATATTCACCGGTAACATAAACATTGCTGTTAGTGTCAGTGCATACACTTTCTGCACTTATAAAATTTAAGCCAAAATTCGACTTTGCCCATAAAACATTGCCATCAGGAGTGTATTTAACAATAAATGCAGCACGATAATTCGGATTTGTTAATATTATTGTGTCAACGACGATAGTAGAACTTTCAAAGTTGCCTGTAATATAAACATTGCCACTGATATCGATGCAAATTTTGGTACCGATATCATTAGAAATACCACCTATTGACTTTGCCCATAAAACATTTCCATTTGGAGTATATTTTACAATAAAAGCATCACCAGTATTCCCAGTAATATCTGCATTTGTTAAAGTAGTTGATCCAAATGTGAAAGTAGAACTACTGAAACTGCCAGTAACATAAGTATTTCCATTGGCATCGGAGCAAATACTAGCACCAACATCGTAACTACTGCCTTTTCCCGACTTCGCCCAATGCCATTCTTGGGCTTGAACAGATGTGTTTGCACTTACAAATAGCGCTGTTAAAATTACAAGTAGTTTTTTCATGGTTATCATTTTTTTTGTGGGTTTTGGTGGTGGATGTTTTTTATTGTTAGTGTAAATGTATGGTTTTTATAGATAAAAAAAACACACCTGCTGCTTCTAGCGACCCGCTTGCGGCAATTACATATTCTGTACAATAACTCATAATTTTTTTATTGATGCTTTTGTGTTTGATTCATGTTTTTAACTACTGAATTTATTTCAATAAAATTAATGCATTTTCATCAAAGAAAACCTTCCTTTTCCTTATGCTATTTATCTTGATATCTGCTAAAGCTTAATAATTAAGGCAAGTACATAGACCGCTAATGCTGTGCTGCAACCCGATAATGTTTGACTGCAACCCGATAACCTTAGACTACAACCCGCTTATCTTGGACTGTAACCTGCTAACCTTGTGCTACAACCCGCTAAGCTTGGACTGAAACCTGCTAACCTTGTACTACAACCCGCTTACCTTGGACTGCAACCCGCTAATGTTGGACTGCAACCCGCTAACGATTGCCTGCTTCCCGCTAATGTTTGACTGCAACCCGCTAATGCTTGCCACAAAAAATTTACATTAAAAGGTAACGTTTTTCCCATAAAAGGAATCAATTTATCTATAGCCAAAGACATTCTAATGGCAACTGGTTTCGTATTGCAAATGAACAAACTAGTTATATCGTAAAGATGCTACATTTTATACTCAAACGGAATCAACATCCATTTAGACAAAAGCATTCTTGTATCAACTGGTTTCGTATTGCAATTAAACAAATTGATTTCTGCGTTTAAAGATATTGTTTTTTCGATAAAATTGATGATTTTTTTAGTGAGGAACTCTATTTCAATACTCGCCACGAATGCACTAGTATTATAAAGTAATTTAAGGCACAAGCAGCACTGCGTTTATGCTTGCGCTAGATTTAGTAAATAGTCGGATTATCTAAAAACTAAAAAACTGTGATTAATTTGCTTGCAATATTCTTACTCCTATCTTTACAAAAAAAAATTAAATCCCTAGACAATCATTCTGAGTTTTTATACCAAATAATGTTATAAGCAATTAATGAGGACATTATTTATAATTTTCATCCTGACAATTAATCTGGCAATTGGGCAGACAATTGAACAAAAAGCCTTGACACATTTAGCTGACAATATCTACGGACAAGAATTAACGAACTCTGAAGAAAATTTTAAGGTGACAAAGGACTCAACAAGAATTTGGTTTTATCCTT
This sequence comes from uncultured Bacteroidota bacterium, assembly GCA_903842515.1. Classification (GTDB taxonomy): domain Bacteria; phylum Bacteroidota; class Bacteroidia; order UBA4408; family UBA4408; genus CAIMMJ01. The sequence goes on from CAIMMJ010000102.1 coordinate 3,825, forward strand.
CTGTTTATGGAACAAAATCAAAGCTCAAATTAAAAAACGGCATATGGTCAAGCGAGGACAAGTTCTATAAAATTATACATTCAAACAAAGACATTTTTGTGACAACAAAAAAGGCAATGACAGAAGACGGATTACTTTTTGTTCCATTTGATATAACAACTTTATATGGACATCATTTTACATACAAGGTGACATTTGAAGGAGACAACCCAATTGATTTAACACGAACAGCAAATTAGATTCTTTTTAGAGCATGATAGAGATAATTTTAAATAAAGGTTCGCAAGTTCCAACTCTAAAAGGCTTGGCGGCAGGCTACGAACAGACGGGGGCTTCGAAATCGCCAACTTCTTTTAGCTGCATTCCGTTATGCCTAACCCTAAAAGACGACACGACTTACAATAAACGAATAGAAAATAGTACTTTTGAAAACTAAATTTAAAGAAATAAAAGATGACAGTAGAATTAGCTGAATACATCCTTGGACTTGACAAATATATTGTTGAGAATGGTGAATTGGCTAAAGTCTATTTGTTAGATATAAATTTTCCTATGAATTTTCGACTTACACTTACTACCCCGGACGACATAGACCAAAATCTATTAATAGACATTAAAGAAAGTGAAAAAAAGTCGTTAAAAATTAGCCTTCACCATCAAGACAATAGTACACAAAACGGTGTGTTACGAGTTGATTACAATGGACGGCATTTAAACCCTGTAGATGTAATCCCTAGTTTACCTGAAATATTTAGACCGTTCGCAGGACAATGGTTGGATAATTATGCAGGTCATATCCATTATGTAGTAAACGGTTATAAGCCTTTGGCTTGGGCAATACCTTTACAAATAGATAAATTTCCGGTTAAGGAATTAAATGGTAGAGAAGATTTTTCTAAAACGCTAAGTGCATTCTTTCAGAAAATCAATCTTAAAACAAATGTTACCTTCAACCACCAAATGAAAATAATATGAATTGGATAAATACATTAATGGACAACTATTACTCATTTCTAAAGGAAAAAACTTTAGTTTCTTCCAGTAATACGTCTGAATGGGTAGAAATTAGTACTCCGTTTGTTGGGTTATTCAATGATACGGTTGACATCTATGCAAAAAAAGAAGGCAATAAAATAATTCTCTCAGATGATGGCAATACTCTAAGAGATCTAGAATTAAGTGGGCTAGAAATAACTCGTTCCCCAAAAAGAAAAGAAATACTTGACAGAATCCTAATTAATTATGGTGTAAGAATTAATAATGAAGAACTAACGACTGAAGCAACTGAAAGAGACTTCCCACAAAAAAAACTCAACCTAATATCAGCAATTTCAGAAACAGCAGATATGTATTTTTTGGCGAAACACACTGTAGCGTCTGTTTTCAGAGAAGATGTCAAAGCCTACTTGGACGAACAAGAACTAATATATACTCCATACTTTATTTCTAAAGGAAGCACAGGCCTAGAATTTACGTTTGACTTTCAGATTGCATACAGAAATACAGAAATTGTCATTAAATCTTTCAACTCTGTCAATAAAATGAATTTACCTCATTTCTTATTTACCTGGGATGACATAAAAAAAGTACGAGAACAGCAGACACAAAAAGAAATTATAGGTTTAGCGGTTATTAATGACATTGAAAGAGAAGTGAGTGATGAATATTTATCAGCACTTGACAACAAAGGAGCACAATATATTCTTTGGAGTCAGAGACATTCACCAGAAAATATTAAAAAACTGAAACTTGTTGCATAGAAATTCATTGTGAGTTTAAGCAGACAATACACCTAAACAGGCTTTAAATTGAGGAACAGACATCCGCCGCGGCGGAGTTTAAGGGCTAAATACATTTTTTCTTGCACCTCTGGCTAAAGATTCAATCGAGGCTTAGCAAATGGAGTTAAACTATACATTTTTACTTAAGCCAGAAAAACTCAAAACTATAAGCTGATACAGGCAGCAAGAGAGGAAGAAGACTTGGTAGAAAAGTAAATTATGATTAATAAAAA
>CAIMMJ010000103.1 GCA_903842515.1 uncultured Bacteroidota bacterium
AATATTAAACTTACTCAATTTAGCAAGGCTTCGGGTTGTGGTTGCAAAATAGATAATTCTATTTTAAAAGAAATTATTAAAAATACCAGTCTTCAAAATTCAGCCTTCTCAAATTTAATTGTTGGCAATTCATCAAACGACGATGCTGCTGTTATTGCATTGGATGAACAAAATTTCTTAATTTCTACTACCGATTTTTTTACTCCAATTGTTGACGATGCTTTTGACTTTGGCAAAATTGCAGCAGCAAATTCTATCAGTGATATTTATGCAATGGGAGGAAATCCTATCTTGGCAATTGGTATTTTAGGTTGGCCCATTTCAAAAATTGAACCCAATGTTGCTACGGAAATTTTAAACGGAGCAATAGAAGTATGCAAAATTGCTGGTATCCCATTGGCTGGTGGTCATACCATAGAAAGCTCCGAGCCTTTTTTTGGCCTAGCAGTAAACGGTTTAGTCAATAAAAATAACTTAAAAACCAATGCTGGTGCAAAACCTGGAAATTTATTACTATTAACAAAACCACTTGGCTTAGGAATATTAAGTGCTGCTATAAAAAGAGAGTTGATTTCTGAAATAGAATATGCAGAATTTATACACTATTCTACCCAACTCAATAGCATTGGCGCTGAACTTGCAAAAATTGAGGGAGTAACTGCAATGACTGATGTAACAGGTTTTGGATTTTTAGGGCATTTGCTCGAAATTACAAATGCTTCCGGCGTTTCTGTTGTGGTGGAAAAAAGTAAAATACCAATTCTCCAATCGGCTCAAAATTATTGCAATCAATTTGTTTATCCCGATATAACCACTAAAAACTACAACAACTACAAAGATTCTGTTGCAGGATTAGAGGGCTTGGATTTTATTTCGCTGTGCGACCCACAAACCAACGGTGGACTTTTGCTTTCTATTGAACCACATAAAATTGAAGATGTATTGGAGATAATGGCAAGGTTTGATATTGACCAAAAGTGCTTGTCAGCTATTGGAGAATTTCAATCACAAAATGAAACAAGCGGAATAATATTGGTTTAACTTCTCTTCAATGTACCCATATTTGTTGGTATTTTGGAAGATTAATCAGCAATTGTTTTTTTTATCAAAATAATCAGCTTTATTTTTTGATGAGTGTATCAACCTCAGAACAAATGTAATTTTATCCTATTTTTTAAACACTTCATCGAAATTTATCAACTTTTAGTTTGTAAGTGTATATAAATGTTATCTTTAACCTCGATTAAATTAAATTTTATGAAAACAATCTTAAAATCAATTCTTGCTTTTGTATTTGCAATTCTTGCACATAATAGTTATGCTCAGTTTGCAACAGCCACTGTTAACGCCGTTATTGGTTCTGGAGAATATGGAGTGCATACAAATGGACTAAACCAACAAACCATCGGGGCTGTAACAACCTACATGGCTTGGGATGCCATTAATTTATACGTAGGCGTGTCTGGGGCAAACATAACCGAAGGTTTTGTAATGTATATCGACAGAGACCCCCAGATTCCTGTAAATGGCGGTACTAACGCTAACGGAACCAACATTGGCTTTAATTACGATGGCGCAAACTTCGCTGCTCTGCAATTTAGAGCAGATGTTGTGCTGTATGTAAAAAATGGATACAGAGAATTTCGCACTGCCAATGGAAGTAACGGTTGGTCAGGTCCAACGGCTGGATTTGGATCTTATTTGGATGCAGGCGTAATAAGGGAGTTTTCTTTGCCTTGGGCAAGTATTGGTGGCTTCCCAGCTTCATTTAATTTTTTTAATTATGTAACAAGCGGAACTGGTTTTGTGTACGGTCAAACACCTACTGTAAATGCTGGTGGTAATATTGGGCTGTCTGCCAGGTACGAAAGATACTACTCAGTTACTACCACTGCCGCAATTGGAACAATCAAACCTTTTAATAGAGAAAGTTATGTGTTTAATTCTACAACTGATAACAATGCATTTGGTGCAATAAACGTTTATGATTTTACAATGAATTCAAGTGGAAGACAAATTGCCAGAACAGGAGGTGGTGCTTGGACTATTGGAGGGAGTTTAACAGTAACTGCAGGTACAATATTCTTTGGAAATACAGGTCCTTTTGGAACAACAAATGTTGGAGAAAATGTTGTTGTTGCTGGAGGAACATTAAATATGGATTTAACCACAAATCCATTAAATGTTACACAAGATGTAAATGTTCCATCAGGTTCATTAGTGCTTTCTTCAGGTATTGGTGGGGATTTAAATGTTGGACGTAACATGCAAGGTGTTGGAACATTCACTCCAAATGGTAGAACCGTAACATTTAATGGCACAGTATTTCAAACAATTTCTAGCGGTTTTTCTTTTGCTAATTTAAGTATTACTAATTCAACAAATAGCGTTTTTGCATCAGCTGCAATAACAGTAACTAATAGTTTATCCATTAACGGTAGTCCAACTTTAACACGTTTTATTACTTCTAACAGTCTAACCTTAACTGGAGCAACCGTAACAGTTACTTCTGGTTCTTTTCTAAGAAACACGGGTTCCACAATAACTGGTGGCACATTTAACTTTGGTGCAAACGGTACTTATGAACATAATTTAAATGGAGGTGCTATTATTCCCACTGCAACTTGGAATACTGGAAGCACATGTTTTGTAACAGGAGTAACATCCATGGTACCCACTGGCCTTACACAAGCTTTTCACAATTTTACTTGGAATTGTCAAGGACAAACTGGTGCCATTGGATTAGCAGGATTGCTGACAACTATTGGTGGTAATTTTAATGTACTAACAACAAATGGCTTGCAATTGCGGCTTGGTTCAACCCAAACTTTTACTACCACAATTGGAGGAAATTTGAATTTATCTTCTGGTACTTTGAGTTTGGTTATTAGCACTGGGGCTACCACAGTTAATCTGGCAGGTGATTTGAATATTACAGGCGGAACTTTAGAAATGAGTGTTGCCGCTGGAACAAGTATTTTGAATGTGACTGGAAATTTTTCTCAAACATCTGGAACAATTCAAAAAACTGGTGGTACCGCAACAATTACATTTAATAATACTTCAGCAAGGAATATAACTCAATCAGGAGGAACTATCTCAGGTAATATAAATTGGGTAATTGGAGATGGTTCTTCTCTTACCTCCGTTAGTTTATTATCAAACCTAAATTTAGGCACAGGTACTAGCCCTTTTTCAGTTAACAACCTTGCTAATTTTAATTGTGGTACAAATGTTCTAACTGGTAGTGCATCATTCTCGCTAATTTCGGGTTCAACAATAACAACTAACAACCTATCTGGTATAGCCGCAACAGGATCTACTGGTAGTATACAAACTACAGGAACAAGAACCTTTAATTCGGGAGCAAAGTATATTTATAATGGCAGTTCTTCACAAATAACAGGTACTGCTTTAACAGCTGCCAATAGTTTAACTATTAATAATGCAAGTGGAGTTACATTAACAAGCCCAACAACAATTTCAAGTGCATTAACATTAACCTCTGGCAAATTAGATTTAGGTTCAAACACACTAACTGCTGGAACCTCAACTATAACAGGTGGTAGTGCAACATCATATATTGTTGCCGACCCAATTGCAGGAGGTAAACTCAGCCAAACTGTTGCAGCAATTGCAAAAGTTTTTCCTATAGGTAATTCATCTTACAATCCTATAACATTAACAAATACCGGAACTTCCGATGTTTTTAGTGTAAGTGTTGCAGATGTTAATGCTTCCACTGCCGCCAACAATGCAACGAAACAAGTAAATAGAAACTGGCAAATATTAGAAGGCACTGCTGGTGGTAGTGTCCTTTCCGTAGTTGCACAATACAACACCGCCGACGGCGCACAAGCAAACTTTGCAGCTGGTACAACCCCAAAAATTGGGGTTTATGGCACTGCTTGGCAGGAAGTTACAGCAACAGCAGGTGGTTCCAATCCTTTTACTTATACAAGCAATTCAACAATTACTGGGCCAACAACAGCAAGTTATTTTATAGGTATTGGTAAAGATGATTCGTTTTTGGCATTAACACCTCCACCCACCATCACTTCGTTTGCTGCATCTGCCCCAGGTAGTGGCACATCTGGCTATGTGGGCAATACCATAACAATTACTGGTACAAATTTATCAACAGTAACCTCAGTAAAGGTAGGAGGTAGTGGCGGAACATCGGTTGCTTTTACAAATGTAAATCCAACCACAATTACTTTTACAGCTATCAATTTAAGCGGAAATATTTATGTAGAAAATTCAGGTGGTAATACTACCAGTGGAAGTTCTTATACTAACTTAGGATATATTACAACAAGTGGCGCTAGCAACTGGAATACCGCGGCCTCTTGGTTAGGAGGAGCTTTACCGGTTGCTAATTCTAGTGCTACCATTGCCCATGCCTTAAACATTGCAGCAGCATTTACAAATACACCTGTTAATTCTATTACTGTAAATACAGGAATTACAGCAACAGTTAACGCCACTGTTTCTGTTGGCACAGTTACCAATGCCATCACTACCAATGGTACAGGTGTATTTACTTTTAGCGGGGCAGGTGGTTCAATAATAGCAGGCAGTGTTGTAAACAATGGAACATTAAGTTGGAGTGCTAATTCAACCTTAAACATCAGCGCTAGCGGTGCATTAACCAATAACGGAACTTTTATTAGAGGTACTGGAACCGTTACCATTGTAAATGCTGCAACTGTAAATGGTTCAAATGCCATTACCTTTAATAACCTTACACTTACTGCTGGTGTTTCTACCTTTACAACCATTCCAACTATTGATGGTACACTCACCATTAATGGTGGAAATGTAAGTGCTGCACCAATCTATACCAATGCCTCAACCTTGTTTTATGGTATTGGGTATGGACGCTTTAACGAGTGGAACGCCACAGGTGTTGGAACCATTGGTACCACTCCAGGTTATCCTAATAACGTAACGGTTAATGCAGGTACTTTGGATGTAGCAAATAGTTCTAACGTTGCTAGAGCTATGGCAGGAAACTTATTGGTAAATACAGGAAGTGTTTTTAACCTAAATGCTATTAATGCCTCAGTAACTATAGGCGGAAACCTAACAACTTCGGGAACAGGCGCAGTGAATATGGGCACAACCAACCAAAGCCTCATTGTAACTGGTTCGGTAAATATTGCTGCAACAGGTGTCCTAACTTTATCTGCAAATATAGGCGGAGATTTATTTGTTGCGGGCAATTGGACTAACAGCGGAACGTTTACACCAAATAATAGGGCGGTTACGTTTAATGGAACAAACGGTATAATATCTGGTAATGCAACAACATTCGCTTACCTTAATATTGCAAATACATCGGGTTTTTATACATCTCAAATAGATATCACGATTACTAATAATTTTACAATTTCAAACAATCCTGCTACTCTAAGAATTAATTCATCAAAAACAGTTATATTAAATGCAGGCGCAACCGCAACCGTAAATTCAATTTTAGAAATTTATGGGACTTTAGTTATTAATTCAGGAGCTACTGCTACCATTAATGGCGTAATTTGGAATCAAGATGGTGGAAATATAACAACTAATGGTACATTAAATTTTTCTAATTCATCTGCCTATGAGCATTATTACACAACAACAGCGGGTACAATACCCTTTGCCTCTTGGAGTAATGGATCTGAGTGTAGAATTAAGGGATATACTACAAATACCAATACACCTGGTGGGCTGGGACAATTATTTTCATCTTTTCAATGGGCCTGCCCATCACAAACTGGTGCAATAAGTTTAAGCGGACTAATTTCGGTGGGTAATACTTTTTGGCTAGCAAATGATGGTTCTGGTTCAATTAATTTTGGCTCAACTTCAAATTCATTAAGTATTGCTGGTGATTTTACCATTAATTCTGGAACAAGCTTAACATTATCATCTGCCGCTGGTGGAAATTTAAACGTTGGAGGTAATTTTACTAATAATGGAACTTTTGTAAATAACAGCAGAATTGTTACCCTAAACGGTTCAATAGCACAAACATTAAGTGGTGCAACTACATTTGGAATACTAGGTATCAACAATTCAAGTACTGGTGTTACCTTCGCCTCTGCCGTAACTGTTGCTAATAATCTAACACTCACAAATGGTAAATTAATTTTAGGTAATAACAACTTATCACTTGGAACTGCAACTGTTACCGGCGGTTCTGCATCCTCCTACGTTGTTACTAACTCCACAGGTCAAGTGCAAAGAACGGTTACCTCAAGTTCCGTTTTATTTCCTGTAGGAATTACCGCTTATAATCCATTAACATTAACAAACACCGGAACATCAGATATAATTGGGGTAAGTCTGCAAGATAATTCATACGCAACAGCTTATAATACTACCAAAGCTGTAAACAGAACCTGGTCTGTTACCGAAGCTGTTGCTGGAGGTAGCACTTTATCCATAGTAGCACAATACAACACCTCTGATGGTGCTGGTGCTAACTTTGCTTCAGGCACTACCCCAAGAATTGGGGTTTACGATGGTACTTCTTGGGTTCAGTCTAATGCTACCCCTTCTGGTCCCAATCCTTTTACTTACACAAGCATTTCAACCATTGCAGGACCGGCATCAGCAAATTATTTTATTGGGGTTGGTAAGGATGATGCTTTTATACAGTCAACTTATACCTCAA
>CAIMMJ010000104.1 GCA_903842515.1 uncultured Bacteroidota bacterium
ATTTGCAGTTTTTTAATAAGTTTAGCGCTACTGTTTCTTTTCAATTCTACTACTAATTTATTAGGTGTATTTCAAACAGTTTTTTATTGTTCCCTATTATTTATATTACTACTTGCAACGGTTTGTAAAAGTTTTCTTGGCATTAATTTTAGAAAGATTTTTGCATTAAATACAGTATTAGCATTTATTCCTTTATTGATATTTTTTTGTGTAGAATTTCAGTTCTTTTATTTTTTAAAATTTAAAGATTTTATTCGCTATAAGTATTTATTCTTAGGCTTGTTGCTTTTGCTATCTATTTTATATTTTATTTATCAAAAAAAAAGAAATAACTTAAAATCTAGTCAATACTTTTTAAATAAATACCTTGCTCCACTTTCGCTTTTGGGTTTTTTGCTTTTAACGGTTTATAAACCTTTTATAGACTTTTCTAACGATGTTTTTGAATTAGCAAATCCTGCTAATGCTGCCTCAAGAATATATAAATTTCATGAAATTCCTTTGATAGACTTTATGTCGTCTCACATGATTTCGGAGCAATTTTTTAGCTGGATTTACTTTTTCATATTTGGCTATTCCTCCACTTTGGAATTTACCAGCTACTTTTTTCTTGCTGACATTTTATTTTACTTTTTGGCATTTTGGTTCTTGAAAAACGTTATTAAAAACGGTGTACTAGCATTTTTATTTCTTGCATTTTTTCCACTTGTTGGGATGTTATTTTCCGATTCAATTTTTTTTTCGATAATTGCTTGTGCAGCTTTATATAAGCTAACTACCCATCAAACTATTCTTTCTTACTTTGTTTCTTTTTCTTCCATTTTTTTATTAATTATTTGGCGTTTAGACACCGGAATTGCAACTCTTTTTACATCGCTATTTTTTCTTCCCATTCTGTTCTATTCAAACAAAACCGTTGTAAATTATAAAAATCTTTTAAAAGGATTAATTAGCTTTTTATTCTTAATACTATTTCTAATTCTTGCTGCAACTGCTCTAAGAGACATTAATTATATTAAAGACAACTTTTTTAGTGCCTTGCATTATATAAAAGAAAATCAAGCTCATGGTTATTCAAAAATCGCCAATAATTTTGACACTGGATTTTACTTTTATCATTTTTTTATACCATTTATATGTTTGTGTTGCATTGTTTTTTGCACAATGGCTTTAAGAATAAATAAACAATCATTATCAAAAGAAAGACAATTTATTATTACCACTGCTATTTTTTTATTTCTAATTTGCTTGAGCAATTTTCAGCGAGGATTGGTTAGACATAGCTTTTTTGAGGGCTCTGAACATTTTTTAGTTTCCACTTTTTTTGTAGCGCTAAGTTTATTTTTTATTTCACTATTTAATACTGAACGTCCATCTGTTAAATTCATTTTGTTGAGTTACATTTCGTTTGTTCTTTTATTATCATTAAAATATTTTGGAATTGATAAAAGCAGAACTCTGTCAGAAAATTTATTAACCGCTAGCACACTTAAAAACATAGACTTAAATTTTGATGCAGCAAATTACAAAGGAAGAATTATTGCAGAAGGTAATTCATTTACCAACATTAAAAAATTATTGAATACAAAGTTTAAAAGCAATCAAACTTTTTTAGATTTTTCTAATACTCCTATGCTGTATTTTTTTACAAAAAGAAAAGTACCCGGATATTTTTGTCAGCCACTACAAAATAGCATTGATGATTATTTACAATTGCAGTTATTAAAAAAAGTAAATACACAAAATACACCACTTGTTGTTTATTCCAATTATCCTAAAAATTGGTTTGATGAAACAGATGGAGTCCCTAATAGCATGAGACAATATTTAGTAGCAGAATATATTTATAAAAACTACAAACCCTTTTCCGTAGTTGATAATAAATGTATATGGATTGATAAAAAATTAAACTTAAAAAATTTAGATTTCATTAGCGATACTGTTAGTAATCAAATTGAAACTCACTATTATAAAAAAGCAGCTAAAGTAATCTATGACTATTTTAATACTATATCTTTTAAAGGATTAGAGCTGATTGGCACTTCTCACTCTAATTACAATAAAGAATTTAATTTTTCATATTTTTATTTGCCAAAAAATATCAACTATTCCAAAGGTGTTTTTGCCAAAGTTTTTGTTGCGAGTAATGATGAAACAAAAAATATAAAACTTATTTTAAAGAAAGATTATTCTTTTGCATCAAAAACAGTTTTTGAAGCAAACAATAACTCTAAATGTTACATGGTAAGATTAAGCAATCATTATCTTTGGCACACAAAAAAACCTGATCATATTGTTGTTGAATGTGAAAAAGGTGCTTTGATAGAAAAAATAGAATTTTATTACGACAATAGATTTTGAATACCAAGAGCCAACTTTTTTTAGACAAATTTGTGGCAAAACCTTTTGCTTACATTTTAAATTTTTTTGTTCGATTTCTGGGTAAAATTTTATTTATTAATCACAACTTAGACAGAGATTTTAGAACAATTGCAATATGCAAATTCAAAGGCATGGGAAGCATTGTTCAGGCTACACCAATGATTGATGCCCTAAGAAAAAAATATCCTAATGCACAAATAATATTTGTAAGCACTGTTGCCAACAAAAAAATTCTAGAGGCCATTAAACCTATCAACAAAATAATTTTACTTAACGACAAAGGTTTTTTTGCATTTGCATTCAGTTGCGCCAAGGCTTTATTTTCGTTGATAAAGATAAGACCTCAAGTTTTTATTGATTTAGAAATCTACTCAGACTTTAGCACATTATTTACCTTGTTTACCTTATCAAAAAACAGAATAGGATTTTATTTAAGGTCTAGCTCTTTTAGAATGGGAATTTATACTCACATGATGTTTTTTAATTCTAAATTACCCATAGCAAATGTGTACCTGCAAATTGCAAAACATTTAAATTGCGACACACAAAATTCTGAACTTTACAGCTTTAGCGAAATAAATTCTTTGCCAAATTATATTGCATCAAAATATATAGTTATCAACCCCAATGCTTCTGATTTAAGACTGGAGAGAAGGTGGGATTCCAGTAATTTTGTATCACTAATTAGTAAACTTTTAAATGATTTTAATGACCTTGAAATTATTTTGATTGGCAGCAAAAATGAGTATGAATACACAGAAAATATTCATCAAAAAATTGCAAATAAAAGAGTAAAAAATACTGCAGGCTCTACCAGTTTAGAGGAGTTAATAGCTATCATAAAAAATGCAACACTTATGATTAGTAATGATACGGGGCCTATGCACCTGGCATTTGCAACAAATACTCCAATTGTTTGCTTGTTTGGCCCTTGCTCTCCCGAGCAATATGGCAAAAGCTCAAAATCTTACATAATTTACAAACAGGTTTATTGCAGCCCTTGTGTGCATGATTTTGAAGTTGCACCCTGCAACGGTAACAATGTGTGCATGAAATTAATTTCAACCCAAGAAGTATATTCTTTGGTTAAGAAATTATTGAACAATCAAGAAGATGATATAGAAAAAACATCCAGCCAAGTAATTTATTCTATTCCCAACCAATCTACACTTGGAATTGTAAATAGGCAAAATGAAAATTTATTGAATTGATAAATAATTTATATTTGTAAAAACATCAAGAAAAATGCTAGACAAAAATGGAATTGCTAAACGAATTGCACAGGAATTACAAGAAGGATTTTACGTTAATTTAGGTATTGGAATTCCCACCTTAGTGGCAAACTATATCCCACACGGAATAAATGTTGTTTTGCAAAGCGAAAATGGTTTGTTGGGTATGGGACCTTTCCCTTACGAAGATGAGGTTGATCCGGATTTAATAAATGCCGGAAAGCAAACAATAACCACCATTCCCGGTTCATCATTTTTTGATTCGGCCGCAAGTTTTGGAATGATTCGTGGAGAACATGTTCAGCTTACAGTATTGGGAGCAATGGAGGTAAGCCAAGAAGGCGATATTGCAAATTGGAAAATTCCCGGAAAAATGGTAAAAGGTATGGGTGGCGCAATGGATTTAGTGGCAAGTGCAAAAAATATTATTGTTGCCATGCAGCATGTAAACAAAGTAGGTGAATCTAAACTATTGCCTAAATGTACACTTCCACTAACGGGTGTTAAATGTGTAAAAAAAATTGTTACCGAATTAGCAGTTATAGAAATTGTAAATGGAAGTTTTAAATTATTAGAAAGAGCCCCGGGAATAAGTGTAGAGCAAATTAAAAATGCAACCGCAGGAAATCTAATTGTTGAAGGCGAAATTCCTGAAATGGTAATTAATTAAACAAAAAAAAAGAAATTCTGTTATTAAAAAATATGGAAGCAAATCAAGAAAAAATTTTTGAAGAAAAGTTAGCCAAAGGTTTAAAAATTGAACCAAAAGATTGGATGCCTGAAAACTATAAAAAGCAACTGATAAGAATGATTTCTCAGCATGCTCACTCAGAGATTGTGGGAATGTTGCCCGAAGGCAATTGGATAACAAGAGCACCAAGCCTAAGAAGAAAATCTATTTTATTGGCAAAAGTACAAGACGAAGCAGGGCATGGACTTTATTTATACAGTGCCGCAGAAACATTAGGCATAGACCGCGAAGAATTGTTGGATCAATTGCTAACCGGCAAAGCAAAATATTCGAGTATTTTTAATTATCCTTCATTAAATTGGGCAGATATTGGAGCAATAGGTTGGTTGGTAGATGGTGCAGCCATCATGAATCAAACCATGTTGGCACGTGGTTCTTACGGCCCCTATTCAAGAGCTATGATTAGAATTTGTAAAGAAGAAAGTTTCCACAATCGCCAAGGCTACGAGTTAATTTTATCTATGGCCAAAGGAACCAAAGAGCAAAAAGAAATGGCGCAAGATGCATTAAACAGATGGTGGTGGCCTTCTATTATGATGTTTGGTCCGCCAGATGATATGTCGCCCAACAGTGCCGATTTGGTAAAATGGAGAGTGAAATTAGAATCCAACGACGAACTCCGTCAACGTTTTATAGACAGAACAGTGCCACAAGCCGAATTTGCAGGACTAGTGGTTCCTGATAAAGATTTAAAATGGAATGCAGAAAGAGGTCATTATGATTATGGCAAAATAAATTGGGACGAATTTTTTAGTGTAATAAAAGGAAATGGCCCATGCAACATAGAAAGGTTAAACACCCGTCAGAAAGCACACAACGATGGAGCTTGGGTAAGAGAAGCAGCAATGGCTTATGCTGCCAAACAAAGAAAAACTGTTGCTGCATAAATTTTCTGAGAATTGAAACATAAAAATTCCTGTGGATTTTTTTGTTAGATTATTGTTACTACCATTTATAATTTAAAATTGTTCATTTACATTTTTAATTAGCTTGCATTACAAGTGTGTTGTTTATTTAATACATCAAAAATGTTTTATGGATAATTTTTTTGTTTGGTCTTAAGAGATTTATATCCAATAATGAAAATACTTTTTAAGATTACTATTGGTGTTTTTTTTGTTTTGTGGTGTTCACTTGTTTTTTCTCAAATGCAAGATGTAAAACTCCCCTTTAAATTTCATGTTTTTGATTTAGATACTAAAAAAGATGTTGCAGAACTTCCTGTAAATATTTTTGTAAACGATACGCTAATAAGAACTATAAACACAGACGAATCGGGCAAATTTAGTTATGTGTTTTATAAAGAAAAAAGCTACAAAATTGTATTTAGTGCAGCAGCTGATTACACAGAAAAAATAATTTTAATTGATACCAGAAATATCGACTATTTACATTGGAAATACAAAAAAGAAGATCATGTAAATATTCCCTATGATATAGAATCAAGCATGATTAAGCCCAAGAATAAATGCCAGGATTTTACATTTTTAAAAACCATACCCGTTATGGATTTGCGTTACGACCCCAAGACCTTAGACTTTTTTGATTTTTCAAAGGATGAACTCATCACAAGAATAAAAAAAGAAAGGAAAAAAAAGTGTGCTTAAATACACTTAAAATAATCGAAGGGCTCTAAACAATCTTTGCATTTATACAATGCCTTGCAAGCAGTAGAGCCAAACTGGCTTACCATTTCGGAATTAGCAGAACCACACTGCGGACATTTTACTGTTTTTGATTTTCCTAAAATACTTAGTTTGTCTTGCGATGTTTTTTCGGGTGGTGAGATACCATATTTACGCAATTTTTCAAGTGCTTCATCGGGTATCCAATCGGTAGTCCAAGCCGGAGAATAAACAGTATTTATTGTAATTTTTTTATAGCCATTAATTTCTAAAACGTTCCTTATTTCGTACTCCATTTGTTTCATGGCGGGGCAACCACTGTAGGTTGGCGTTATGGTAATTTCTACTTCGCCATTTTCGTTTTCTGTGGCTTTTCTTATTACACCCAAATCTAAAATAGTAAGCACCGGAATTTCCGGATCGGGAATTTTTTCTAGGAGAGATTTTAGATTTTCGTGGATGGTAACCATATTTTATACAAACAATTGTAATGGAAATTGTTCAGCAAGTTTAAAGATTTTTTCGGCTTGTTAGCTTTAAATGGCTGATATAAAATTTCTCGTTTTGAATGAAAGTAATTAATTTAACATCAAATGTTTGCAAGTTCAAGAAAGTGTATTTACATTTATTTTAAATTTAAACACAATTTTTATGAAAACTCAATTTACCCCCCCCCCATGAAAATTCAAAAATCTTACTAATTAACGGTGGATTTTCAATTGTAGAACAATATAAATTTGATTCTTACCGAAAGCATAAAAACAAAAACTGGATTTTAAAACTTTTGATTTTAGTAAGCATGATTACTGTTTCTCAAATAAGTTATTCTCAAAATACAGGTTGGGTAATGGCGCCACACTATGTGAGAATGGTTGATGGGCAAAAAATTAAATTACCACTGCCCATCCCCCCTTCTAATGCTGAAATTTCTCCATTATTTGTCGGAAACTATGCGGGACAAACCGGAATAAGTACTGGAATATTTGATGACTATGGTAATTTACTTTTGTTTATGGTTAACGGTATCCCATACGATAAAAATGGATACTGCTTAAGCAGAGGATTTTACAACGGTGAACAAGCAAATTACCAAAGTCAAGGTTTTAATTTTGGAGACATTAGTTTTCTTGGACAATTTAATGATCCAAAAGTATTTGAAAATATTATTTTGCCCGTGCCCGGAAAATGCAATCAATTTTTTTTGGTTATAAAATCATATAAGTGGATTGCTGGCGTAGATTATTTTTATACAAAATTAGATCTAGCTCAATTAAATAATAATTATTCCCAAACTACTGTTTATGGAAAACTTATAGGAAGTGGAAACTCAAATGATTTCTTTACACTTTTTTCTAACGGACCAACAGGAAATAGCTTTTCTTTTGCAAATCCGCAATATGCTTTATTTCCACAAAATAATAGTGATCTTAATTACTATATGGTATTTAATAACAAAGTAATAAAAGTGTCAGACCTGGGTTTAGGGGAAATCGCAACAAATCCTATTTTTTCGGATGGATGTTTATACGAACCTGCAAGTTCATATGGATCTGTTTTTACAAACAATAATTCATTTTCAGAGATTGAAATAATAAAATTACCTAATAATAGTTTTAGAATTGCAAAGATTTATAATATTTCAGGCACCTCTCAAAGCGGCTCAACCACTAATGTTTTTTATAAAAACTTGGTGGAAGTGCAAGATTTTAGCCTAGATTATCAAACAGGGGAAATTCAATTAATTGGTTCACCTGTACTAGTTGGTTTTCCAACATACAATAACGGATTTGAATATAATTCTTATGTTGGTTTGGAGTTTTCACCAGATGGGAATTCACTTTATGTTTCTGCCTCTTATAAATCTAATGAACATTTTATACCTCCATTATGGTATATCCAACTAAACGATTTAGGTAATTTTTCTCAAGCCTCAGTAAATTATCCAGGATCAATTTACAGTTTCTTTGTATTAGAGCCTCTTACACTTCATCCTTATTTTAATATAAATTCTTTCCCAAATTATTTTGATGAAAGCATTCTTTACAATTCGTATCTTGAAAAAGATTCACAAAATAATTTAAGAATAATAAATGAAAATGGATTAAAATTTTATTTAACTAACCCAAACAATCCGCAAAACCCAAATTGGGTTATCTTGCCTACTACAAATACCAATGAATGTTTTAATTATCAAGCAAGGCAAAATGAATTAGCATTTAATGTTTCGTATTTATCTCCTCAAATAAAATCGGGTAGTATTTGGACCACCACAGCAAAAAATGGAAATTGTTGTTCAAGATTTATTACAAATTTAAACTCAAATTCTACTGCTGCGAATACTTATGATTTTGTTATAAGTAATTCAAATATTGTTGACTTTCAGGGAGAACAATTATTTAATGGTACAATAAGAATTCTAGGGGGCTCAAACATTAATTTGAGCAATGTCAATTGGAAATTTTCGCAATTTGCAAATTTGATTATTTCGCCTAATGCAATATTTAAATGTGAAAGTTGCACATTAACCAGCACAAATGAATGCCCTGCTCTATGGAAAGGAGTTTCGGTTGAAGGCACAAATTTTTATACACAAGAAACTCCTTATCAAGGCTATTTTGAGTTTAACAATTCCCTTTTATCAAATGCTTATTTTGGAGTAAGGATAGCAACAATTAATCCGAATACGAACATAAGAATATTAAACACCTGCGGTGGCATAATCAAATCCTTTAATTCCACTTATTTAAATAATTTGCAAGATATTGAATTTTACCCCTATCAAAGAAAACTCTTACTCCCACATCCATTTGATTTTACAATTTTAAATAATAGGGGTAGTTTTACCAATTGTACATTTAAAACAGATAACAATTATTTGTTTCAAGAGTCTAATACTGGTCCACAAGGGCCAGCACACATAAAGATGAGTGGTGTTAGAAATATAAAAATTGACCATTGCAGATTTATTAACGAACGAGAAAACTTACAAAACAATTTACAAAAAGGGCAAGGGATTTCTGCAAATAATTCTTTTGTAAACATAACTTCGGGCACACAAAGCAACTTCAATATATTTGAAAACCTCAATTCAGGCATTTCAGTGGCACAAACATCTTCGTTAACGGCAACAATTTTACAAAAAAATGCCTTTTTTTATTGTAATTGGGGCATTAGAGCTGTCGGAACAAATAATGCTGTAATTAATAGCAATACTTTTGGAACTAGTACAAATGGAAGTGTGGTTAACAACAGTACAAACCCGCAACTAAGTTTATTCAATTGTAACAACGCTTTAATTCATAAAAATAGTTTTGGAAACGGAACACAAACTGGTTCATATAAAGGAGTTTCTATCAATAACAACACCTCTATTGCATCAAATGTATATCTAAATAGTTTTGGTAATGTATCAATTGGCCAAACATACATTGGCTATCAAACAGGACTAAAATTTACTTGCAATAATTTTGGAAATACAATTAACGATGTTTTTGTTCAATCTGGCGCTATTGCAAGTGTTCAGGGAGATAATTTTTCTGCATCACCCAAATCTGCAGGAAACCAATTTTCTCAAACTGGCAGCCAAGTAAATATTAAAAATAACGGCGATTTTTTTACTTATGTACATTTGAATACTCCAATTCAAACGCCAACATTCACCGGAAGTTTGTCACTATTTCCAATTCCTACTTCAAATCAAGGTTGTGCACCTCTAATTCAAAGAGAAGCCCCGGGTTCTGGTTTAGACAATACTTCTTTTACATCAAGATTAGATATAGTCAATAATTACCATCAGGAACTAAACTCTATTTTAGAATCTATTCAATTTGTAAAAGATGGGGGGAATACTGATTCCTTAATAAGTTTAATAAAAAAGGACATTTCAAACTCAGAACATTATCAAAAAGTTTTAGAGTTATTAAATAAATCTCCCAATTTAAGCAAAGAAGTATTGATGGAGATTGCAACATCCGAAGACTTTTCTAATTTTGAAAAAATAGAACTCCTGAGAGCAAATCCTAAAGCTGGTGCGGATGAAGAATTACTTCAAAAATTGTCGGAAGGCTACAATCCATTAAACGAAGCCATGATTGAGTACATTAGAATGGGCAGAAGCGATTTTTCATTTCTTCAATTTCTAGAAAACAAAGCAGTTGACAAAGAATTGCAAAGAAATCTAACTCTTCAATTGATGTATTACGATGTGGTGGACGATACTACAGGATTTGATAGCTTACAATTGAGGCAAATTCTATCTATGTACCACAATCCAGAAATGAGGATAGAAGAAGCTTATTGGGAATTGGGCAATAGAAATTTTGAGAAAGTAAAGGATATTATAAACAATCCTAATTTAAGCTATGGCAAAGTGCTAGAAAAAGAACTGGCAGACGAAAAGTTTTGGATTTATAAAATGCTAGATGTTTTGGAGAACGATAAAGACGAGTATTTTTTAAGTGAGCCAGAAAAGGCAGAAATTAGAGAATTTGCCATTGGTGGAGATACCAAAGCAAGAAACCAAGCCAAAAGTTTTATGGAGTTTTATTATAATGAATACTTATTTGCCAATAAACCTAATAGTAATAGGATGGCGAATAATAAGCCAAAAAATGAAAATAAAATAAATGTGCCGGAGAAAATGCTGCCTAATTTTGAGTATTTAAGTCCTAATCCTGCAAAAAACAGTATTGCAGTTACTATTGACAATGCATATCCTGTAATTTTAAGCGATGCACTAGGAAATATTATTAGTAGGACTAACTATTATAACAACAAAATAGTTCTTGACATTAGCAACCTTGCCAACGGATTATATTTTATTTGCAACGGCAAGTCAAAATCTAAATTAGTTGTTCAAAATTAAAAATGAAAAAGAATTTTTCTCTATTGTTATTAATTGTTTTTTGTAAATTTTTATTTGCACAGCCTTTACATTACAATGGCTTATTCGATACCACAAACAATAAAAGTTTTGCTTGTTACGACATGATATCAAATGCTGACAATCATTTTGTTTTGACAATAGGTTACGAAGAAAACGAAACTAATGCAGGAATAACACTCTATAAACTGAATCATGAATTAGAAAAATTAGAAAAGAAGAAATACTATTTTGATGATAGAACGTTGTTGGGATCTAAAATTAAATTCAATTCCGATTCAAGTAAGTTTTATTGCGTAGGTTATGCGTTAATTAATAATAAGCAATTGGGGTATATTTCTATCTATAATTTAAACTGCGATTCATTAAAATTTGTTTTTTTGGGAGATACTATTTTCAGTTGGCGAATAATTGATGCTTATGAAACTGAAAACAAATCATTAATTGTAGTAGGCGGAAGAAGCAAATTCCCGCTAAACAGCGCTAATACCTATGACGAGTATCCTTTGGCTATGAAAATAGATTCTATGGGAAATGTGTTATGGACCCAGTTATACCAATTTACCAATAGAGGCTTAAATCTTGGTATCCAAAAAACATTAGACGGTAATTTTTTAATCAACTCCTACACTTCCGTTCCAGGCGGTGTAGGAGTTGTTTTTACCCCTACCCTAATAAAAATTGATACATTGGGCAATATGTTGTGGTATAGAAAATACGGCGCTTTAGATAGAGACAATAACAATTTCACAAATATTTTGGAAGATGACTCTGGAAATTTAACCTGCTTAACCAGCTTTAAAAATTCTGCTAACATAAACGACGATTCAAAAAATAGTTACTTTTTTAAACTTAGTTCAACTGGAGAAATAATAAGCCAGAAAATCTTGGCTAATTTCGATAAATCACAGGCTATATCTAGTTTAATAAAATCAGGCAACAATTATTGGGCTGCAGGTTGGCAAGGTTACCAAAATACAATAGAAGTTTATGGCTTTATTAGCAAATACGATTTAGAAGGAAATATTATAAAAAATAGAGAATACCAGTTTTACGAAGATATAGTAGGTTTTAACCATTTGTATAAAATAGTTTTTATTCCGCAGGATAGCGGTTTTATTTGCATTGGATATACACAATATGTTTCGCAAGATAGTGCAAGTAACCAACATGCCTGGCTTGTAAAAACAGACAAATACGGCTGTATTGTGCAAGATTGTCAACTAACAGGTTTAGAAGATAAACAAGGGATGCAAGAACTTAGTATTTTTCCTAACCCAAGCCAAAATGTGTTTTTTATAAACTCTAGCCAAGAAATAAAAAACGTAAGTGTGTTTACTATTAATGGAAAAAGAATTTTGCAGCATAATGTAAACAGCACTTTTGCTAAAATAGACTTAACTGATTTTTCAAGTGGAATTTATTTTGTGGAGGTTCAAACAGAGAAAGAAACTGTAAGAAAGAAATTAGTGAAGGTAGAGTAAGACCAAATAGAATTATAAATTTGACCAATCTATCGTCCCTCTTTAAAGAGGGTAAGGTCAATTTTACTAATGTTGTCTATACAAGGGAAAAAATAATCTTTTTTTACTCTCGTTGTTAAAATAAAAGTAAAAATTACTGTCGTTCAACTTCAAAAATTGCTTGTTGTTTGTGAGCTGTCTCGTAATAATAGCAGATAACTACCGAATTGCCAAATGCTTTGGAATATACAAGAACAAAGCACCAGTATCTACTAATGATGCAGTTTCTATCGGTTCTAATTCTGTTTTTGCTGGATTTGAAAGCAGAATGTTTGCAAATATTTGCCCCATAAAAATTATTTTTTTAAAGGTAATGAATTATAACTACTCAAAAACACCAACTGCAAGTATTTTTATAACTAATTTGACTAAATTCTAATAATCAAAAGTTTCTAAAAACTTAGTAGTGTAATTTCCTGCTTTAAAATCTTCGTTTTGCATCAACTTCAAATGAAAAGGAATGGTAGTTTTTACACCTTCTATCACAAACTCACTTAAAGCTCTGTACATTTTTGCTATGGCTTCTTCTCTTGTTTGTGCAATGGTAATTAATTTCGCAATCATAGAATCGTAGTTGGGAGGAATAGTATATCCAGCATAAACGTGAGAATCTACTCGTACTCCATGACCTCCAGGAATGTGTAAGTTGGTAATTTTTCCTGGGCAAGGTCTAAAATTATTGTAAGGGTCTTCTGCATTTATCCTACATTCTATGGCATGTAAATTTGGATAATAATTTTTTCCTGAAATTGGAATGCCTGCTGCCACTAATATTTGTTCACGAATTAAATCGTAATCTATAACTTCTTCGGTAATGGGATGTTCTACCTGAATTCTGGTATTCATTTCCATGAAATAGAAATTTCTGTCTTTGTCCACCAAAAACTCTACTGTTCCAACGCCCTCGTATTGCACCGCCAAGGCTGCTTTTACGGCGGCATCTCCCATGGCATCTCTCAGCTCGGGTGTCATAAACGGAGAAGGTGTTTCTTCTAACAATTTTTGATGACGACGTTGAATAGAGCAGTCTCTTTCGCTTAAATGGCAAGCTTTCCCAAACTGGTCGCCCACAATTTGAATTTCAATGTGTCGTGGTTCTTGAATGTATTTTTCCATGTACATGGCATCGTTGCCAAAAGCAGCACCGGCTTCTTGCCTTGCACTGTCCCACATTTCTAGTAATTCTTCTTCTTTCCAAACAATCCTCATTCCTTTTCCTCCGCCGCCGGCAGTTGCTTTAAGAATTACTGGATATTTCATTGCTTTGGCAACTTTTATGGCTTCGTCAATGTCTGTAAGCAAACCATCGGAACCGGGAATTGTGGGAACTCCCGCTTTTTTCATGGTGTCTTTGGCATTGGATTTATCTCCCATGCCTTCTATCATTTCTGGCGAAGCACCAATAAATTTTATTCCGTGCTCTTGGCACAACTTAGAAAACTTGGCATTCTCTGATAGAAATCCGTAACCCGGATGAATTGCATCGGCATTGGTAATTTCTGCAGCAGAAAGAATTCTTTGCATGTTTAGGTAAGAATCTTTGCTTGGAGGAGGGCCTATGCAAACAGCTTCATCGGCAAACTTCACATGTAAGCTTTCTTTGTCGGCAGTAGAATAAACGGCAACCGTTTTAATTCCCATTTCACGGCAGGTTCTTATTACCCTAAGTGCAATTTCACCTCTGTTTGCAATAAGTATTTTTTTAAACATATTATGTAAATTAGCTAAGGCTCAATTTTTATGAGCCTAATTAAAACTTATATGAGCTTATTATTTGGGCTCTACTAAAAATAACGGTTGGTCATACTCTACCGGAGTTGCATCGTTTACCAAAACTTTTACAATTGTTCCAGAAATTTCAGATTCAATTTCATTAAACAATTTCATAGCTTCAATAATACACACTGCTTTGCCAGCAGTAATTTCGTCGCCAACATTAACAAATAGTGGTTTACCAGGTCCTGAAGAACGATAAAATGTACCAATCATTGGCGATTTTATAGTTACGTACTTAGATGAATCGTCGGCAACGGGTGCGGCTGCTATTGGAGCCGCAGGGACCGCAGGTGCTACAGGTGCAGGTGCTGGAGCAGAAGCAACCGGAACTTGAGCATGAATTACAGTTGGTTCTGCAACTCTTATAATTTCTTGGGCATTGCCTGTTTTAATGACAATTTTAAAACCTTTTGATTCTAATTCTACCTCAGAAACCCCTGATTTTGCAACAAATCTTATGAGGTCTTGAATTTCTTTTAGTTCCATTCTGTTTATTATTTTTCCTTGTTTAGAAGGGTGAAATTAGTATTTGCGAATAAATTGACAAAAAATACTTTTACATTTGTGATGATTTAAAACAAAAATATCTTTAAACACCACATTTTCAACTACTATTTAATTGTTTATGTGGTAAGGTTTTTGAGTATCTTGCGATAAAATATTACAACATGAAATATCTTATAATTGTATTTAACCTTCTTTTTGCATTAAATGGTTTTTCGCAAGAAAACGACTCAATTATTTCTCCCAAATTAAGTTTTGTAAAAATAAAAACTTCGGCAGTGTGCGATATGTGCAAAGAAACCATCGAAAAAGCAATGGCTTTTGAAAAGGGAGTAAAACAATCTAACTTAAATGTAGATTCTAAATATCTGAGTGTATGGTTTAATCCTAAAAAAACTACTTCAGAAAATATAAGATTTTCACTAACAAAAATAGGCTACGATGCAGATAATTATCCTGCACAAAATAAAGCCTACGAAAAGTTAAACGAATGTTGTAAAAAAGACAGTCACAAGTAACCATTCATTTTTTTTACCTTATCAATTTGTTACTTTTGCCCCAATGAAAAAATTATTTTTTGCAGTTCTATTGATTTGTGTTGGCGTTAATGCACAAATGAAAATAGAGAAATTGAAGTTGGAAATGGTAGCTAAAACATTGCACAACAAAAAATCAATAGTTATAAAAAGCAATGTTTATTATAGGGTAACCGGCGGTTTAATGGTTACCAAATCCACTTATCCAAGCGAGCAAATAACAGTTACAAATAACAATGGAGAATTTAAACATTACGATTTTAAATCAAACACTGCTACTGTTACCCAAGGCTTAGATTTAAGTTCTGAGAACAGTATTTTTTACAATTTTCTTTCAGGGAATATTAACGATATGGGATTGACGAAGCTTGGTTTTAAATTAAAATCAACAAAGCCTTCTGCCAACGGAGAAAAGAAAATGATTGTAACCATTTGGACAAATGAAAACAATCCTGATGTTGGAAAGGTAGAATTGGTGCACGAGAACTCACTTCCCATATTCATTTGTTTCTACAACAAAAACAATAAGCCTTTACAAAAATCTTTCTATTCTAATTATCAATACATAGGCAACTTAAAAATGCCGCTAACCATTACAGAATTTGAGTACGTAGGAGTAAACGATTCTGTGATTTCTAAAAAAACCTACTCCAACCCAAAGTTAAATTCAGATGTTGAAGACACTTATTTTAGTTTTAAAATTCCTTCCAATGCAAAATTTATTAGCCCAACTTCTAAAAACTAAATTTGCATTAGTTGTTTTTTTAATGCTGCTCTCTCCCACTTTGTTCAGTCAGAACAAAAAGGTTATTGATGAAAAAAATTTAATTCTAAGTCAGGAATTTAAAGATGCAAGTTTTAAAAAGAGAGAAGTAAAATTTTTAAAAACCAAAAGCAGGAATGTTTTTATTCGCTACAATCCAATTTCATTAGCATTTGGGGCAATGATGTTTTTCTATCAAAAACAAGTTTCACAGCAAATTGCAGCCAACTGTCCTTATGAAATTAGTTGTTCGGCATTTAGCAAGGCTTGCATTCAAAAATACGGATTAATAAAAGGTGTTGCATTATCTGCGGATAGGCTTACACGTTGCACACAATTTACAGTGATAGACATGTCGGAATTAAACCTCAATAGTAACAACAAAATTATTGATTCCTTAGAAACGTATTCACATCAATACCATAAACACAAGCATGAGAGCCATTAAATTAGTTGTGTTTTTGGTTGTTTTTCTTTGCTTTTCGGCGCTACTCAAAGCACAAGTTCAAAAAGATTCATCCCACCTTGCTCGAGAAGAATTAAAATTTATAGAGCACTTAATAAATAGCAAAGAACACACTGATGCACAATTTTTAATTAATGGTATTCATAAAAAATTTCCTGAGAATTATTTTACTCAACAAATTAACGACAGTTTAAATTACCTTGCAGCGTGGTCCTTGTACAATCAAAAAAAATTAGATTCGAGCACAGTCTATTTTGAAAAAGTTAGTAAAAATTCACCCGTATATCTAAAATCTAAATTCTACGAAACATTTGAATGGATATATTTAAGAAAGCCACTTAAAGCCGAAAATTCTATTTCTAAGATAGACAGTAACAACGATTCACTGTTTTTAGAATTAGCAAAAATGGATTTAAGTATTTGTGCCTTGCTAAAAAAAGACTACAAAAGATTTGATTCCATAAGTAATACATTCTCATACAACAACGTTCAGTTTTCCGAAGAACAAAAAGAACTTATAGAGTACAAAAAACAGTTGCAAAAAGTAAAAAAGAAATCTCCTGTTGTGGCAGCAGGTTTATCTGCACTAGTTCCAGGATTAGGAAAATATTATGCAGGATATAGAGGACAGGCTATAGCTACATTTTTGCCCAGTGCAATATTTGGAGTAGTGGCTGCAGAGAACCTTTATCGCAGAGGCCCCAAAGACGTTCAGTTTATATTATTTGCTTCTATTTTTTCTATATTTTATACCGGAAACATTTGGGGTAGCGCCATAAGCGTAAGAACATACAGAGAACAACAATACAATGAAATATACAATAATATTATGCTTGATTTGCATATTCCACTTAGAAGGATTTTCAGCGAATAATTGGCAAAAAGCAGACAGCCTTTTTAATGCAGAAAATTTTGTTTTGGCAGGAATTGAATACGAAAGAATTGCTTATAATCCGTCTAACAATTTGGAATTAACACGTGCCTTGATAAAAAAAGGAGATTGTTTATTGGCACAAAATAATTTTGTGGAGGCAGAATATAGTTTATCTAGAATAAAATTTAATGATTTGCCAGATAGTTTGCTCTTCTTAGCAAGGTATAAAAATGCATTTGCAAGTTATTTAAATTCTAATTTCCAAAATTCAGAATCTCAATTGATTCAATTGCAAAATTACATGGAAGACAGCACCTATATTGTAAAATCATTTTTGTTGCATGGATTGGTTTTAAATGAACTTGATAGCTTTAACTTAGCCAAAGAAAAAATTAAACAATACATCAATTATTCTTATAAAAATGAGGATAAAAAACAAAAATTAGAAGAGCTTGAATTAATCTACGGCTTAAAAGAAATACCAAAATATAAAAGCGAAAAAAAAGCTGGCAAGCTATCTAGTTTTCTCCCAGGTACAGGTCAAATTTACGCAGGCTATTTTGCCGAAGGAGCGGTGAGTGTGCTGTTTCAATTGGCTGGCCTTAGCTTTGGAGTGTATAGTTTTTTTATAAAAAATTACATCACTTCTGTACTAATTGGTTATTCGTTTTTTCAGTAATTCTATTTAGAGATCG
>CAIMMJ010000105.1 GCA_903842515.1 uncultured Bacteroidota bacterium
AATCTATATATTTTATTATTTTTCTGTTTTTATTTTCTGTTTTTTATAAAAGATAGATTATTTAATTGAGTTTAATTAGTTTCGATTTGATGTTTAATTGTTGATTTTCAGCACCTAAGACCAGATTTACTCCTGGTTTTGCTCCAATTTTAAAACTCCCTAAATCTTCCCATCCAAAAAAATCTGAAGCATTTTTGCAAGCCCAATTCACCATTTCGCTCAGCGGTATGTGTGGAAAAGAAGAGGCAATGGTCTTCATTTCTTCAAAAATATCTAAGCCGTGGTTAGAAGCCAAACTATCGGTGCCCAACACTATTTTGCAATTTTTCTTTCTTAATAAATTAATGTTAGGCAATCTATTTTCAATATAAATGTTGGCATTGGGGCACAAGCACCAAAATATATTGTTACTAAATTTTTCTGCAAAATCAATGTCTTCTATTTCAGAGAAAGTATTGTGCACCAGCATTATTTTTTGCTCTGTTAATGCTAACTTATTTAATGTTGTTTCTGAGGAGTTTTTGCCACTTTCTTTCCAGAAATCAGTATCAATTCCAAACAATTTTAAACGTTCTAAAATTTTTCCTGTTTTATTTTTAAACATCAAGTTTTCATCAAAAGATTCCTGGTTGTGAATAGATAGAATGCCATTGTTTTGCTTAGCCCATTTTGAAACTAAACCAATTAAACTATCTGAGGCACTATAAGGAGCATGGAGAGTAATAGACCTGTATCCTGAAAATATATTGTAATTTTCTAAGCCCCTTTCAAAAACAAAGTTGGCCCTTTCGGGCAAAAATGCAAACAACTCAATAAATCTATGCACTCTTAGTTCCTCCAGCTCAAAAATATCCTTACTAATTTGCGAGTTGCAAATATCGCCAACACCAACAATACCCTTTACTTTCATTTCCAGTATTGCGTTTGTACAAGCCTCTATAATTTCTTCTGTAGCCGCCTTTCTTTGTTTTTCTATTTCTAAAATAAAATTATTGAGACCGGTTTTCCCCTCAACTTTTCCTTTTAAGTGCGACAACTCTGTATGACAATGAGAGTTAATAAATCCTGGAGTAATTATTCCTTCATGGTTCTCTGCATCTGCTAATTTTTCGTTTCGCAAGAAATCTATTATGCTTCCATTTTCATCAATAATTAATGTTGCGTTCGCAAATGCATCACCGTTACCGTCAATAATTAAACTAGAAGTTATTTTTTTCAAATTTAGTTCCTGAATTTCAACTTATTTTCTATTTATTATTACTCAAAAATACAATATAAGATATAATTTATTGTTTATTTTGCTTGTTTATTTTATTTCAATGCTTTTTACAAAATCCAGAATTTTTATTTTATACTGCCTTTTGTTGTTACTTCTTTTTTTAATAGACAAAAAAACCTATGCACAGTTTAATAAGTTTACGATTTCTGGATACATTAAAGAAGAAGGGAGTGGCGAAACTTTACCGGGAGTTGGAATCTATTGCGATTCTCTAAAACAAGGTGTAAGTAGCAATCACTATGGTTTTTACTCTATTAGTCTTCCGCAGGGATCTCACAAATTAATTGTTTCTTTTATTGGTTATGGTAAAAAGGAAATTTCTATAAAACTAAACAACGACTTAAGAACAGATATAAACTTATCGCCCGGCGTTCAGCTAAATGAAGTAGTTGTAAATGCACAAGAACAGAAAAAAGTAAGCGATGAAGCCAGAATGAGTGTAATAAGCATTCCGGTTCAACAAATAAAAGACATACCTGCATTGCTCGGAGAAAAGGATGTATTAAAAGTTATTCAGTTATTACCCGGCGTTCAAAAAGGCAGCGAAGGCAGCAGCGGACTTTATGTGAGAGGTGGCGGACCCGACCAAAATTTAATCATATTAGACGATGCAACAGTTTACAATGCTTACCATCTATTTGGATTCTTTTCTTTGTTCAATGGCGATGCACTAAAAAGCGTTGAGTTAGTAAAAGGAGGTTTCCCCTCGAGATATGGCGGTAGATTATCCTCTGTTTTGGATATGCAAATGAAGGAAGGAAATATGCAAAAAATTAAAGGCGAGGCAGGAGTTGGTATTTTGTCTTCTAGGTTTATGCTAGAGGGGCCAATACTAAAAAACAAAGTTTCCTTTTTAGTTTCTGCACGAAGAACTTATGCAGATGCTTTAGTGTATCCATTTTTACCAAAAAGCCAAAAAGCTGGATATTACTTTTATGACCTAAATGCAAAAATAAATTGGATTGTAAACGATAAAAACAGAGTTTTTTTAAGTGGATATTTTGGTAAGGATAAATTCTATTTCAACAGTTCAGAATCACTGGCAAAAACCTCGGGAAACATGCAATGGGGCAATGGAACCGGAACCATTAGATGGAACCACATTTACACCCCTAAATTATTTTCAAATACATCGCTTATATTGTCTGATTATAAATTGCAATTAGGAATTAGAGATGAATTTGATACTACTTTTTTTGATTTAAAATTTAAAAGTGGCATTAGAGATTGGACAGCAAAACATGATTTTGATTTTTTTCCAAACAATTACCATCACCTAAAATTTGGAGTGCAAACAACACAACATAAATTTACGCCAAGTGCCGTTGTGTTAAAAGCAAATCAAATTGGTGCTGAAACCAAAGTAAATAATATTTATTCCATAGAAAGCGGCATTTACATTGAGGACGATTGGAAAATAACTTCATTACTTAGAATTAATTATGGAATAAGGGCCTCGTTCTATACTGTTAAAAAAACAAATTTCATTTTTCCCGAACCTAGATTTTCTGCCAGGTTTTTACTGAATGAAACTTCGGCTCTAAAAATTTCTTATGCCATGATGAATCAGTATATTCATTTACTGAGCAGCACAGGCGTAAGTTTACCAACCGACTTATGGGTTCCTGCTACCAATGGATTAAAGCCAATGCAGTCGCAACAGTTTGCTATTGGCTATGCTAAAGACATCAAAGAAGATTTTACTCTTGAAGTAGAAGGGTATTATAAGTCTATGAAAAGAGTTTCGTTCTATAAAGAAGGTGCTAGTTTTTTATTGGCAGACGATCCTACGGGTGCTCAGGATATTTCTTGGGAAAAAAATATTACTCAAGGCAAAGGTTGGAGCTATGGAGGCGAGATATTGTTTAAGAAAAACAAGGGTAAATGGACAGGTTGGCTTGGTTATACCTTATCTTGGATTTACGTACAATTCGACAGTATTAATTTTGGTAAAAAATTTCATCCACGGTATGATAGAAGACACGATATTTCATTAGTGAATATCTATAAATTCAACAACAACATCACCTTTTCATTAACATGGGTTTACGGCACAGGAAATGCTATTACGCTGCCATTGGCACAGTATAATGCGGCACCCCACAATCCTTTATTACAAGATGGATACAGCGAACAGAAATTCTTTGGCAATAACACAAATTTTAGAAACGACTATGGCGAAAAAAATAGTTTTAGAATGGCAGCTTACCACAGGATGGATGTTGGAGTGCAGTTTCACAAGACAAGGAAATATTTTACCAGAACATTTGAAGTAAGTGTGTATAATTTATACAGCCGTATGAATCCATTTTTCTATTATATTGAACAAACAAATGATCCTGAAAAACAAAAACTAAAACAAATAACTTTGTTTCCAATAATACCATCTGTTTCTTGGTGTTTTAAATTTTAAAACATGAAAAATATTTTTTTATTTTTGTGTATAATAGTAAACTCGCTTACTTTTGTATCTTGCGAACGAGATGCAACAGTTGAACTACCCGACACCGACCCTAAACCAGTATTAGTATGTTTTATTTCGCCCCAAGATTCAATGATTAGAGTAACACTTACCAATAGCCGACCAATTTATAGTTCTCAAAAAAGTAATTTCCCATACATTATTAAAAATGCCGAAGTAAAAATTAGTTCTAACGGCATTTCTGCAATAATTCCTTTTATAAGCGATTCTCTGGGTTACCAGTTAGCAACGAATTTTTTTTCAATAAAAGAGGGAGAAAAATATTTTTTAGATGTAACTATTCCGGATGGTAGAAAGTTAAGTGCAAGTACACAAATTCCCATTAAAAAACCAAACGAAGTAAAGTACAAGTTAACACGAACAGTTAAAGATTCTAGTGAGTTTTTCATAGATTTAACATACAATGTAGAGATTTCTTGGGAGGATATAATTGGCGAAAAAAACACCTATAGAACATTAGTATATTCTTTAAATACCACCAAAAACTCTAAGGATACTAGTGCCTTTTTAATTTCTGAGGAATACAAATCAGATGATTTGGGCGACGGACTAACAATCAAAGCCAATACCGAAATATTTGCAGGTTATTCTACCGATAGCCTTTCAGGAAATGTTCCTGTTCAAATAGGAACACTAATTTATTTAATTGTTGGCAACGATGATTATATAAAATACCACAAAGATTTAAGTAGATTTCAAGAAATGAATCCATTTTCGGAACCCACCATAAATTTTTCTAATATCAAAGGTGGAATTGGCTGTTTTGGATCGTATTTAATGGACAAAAAGAGATTATAAACATGGCGCAGAAAATATCAAAAATAGCTTTGGTAGTTGACGATTATGATAAAGCAATTGAATTTTATACAAAAAATTTAAATTTTA
>CAIMMJ010000106.1 GCA_903842515.1 uncultured Bacteroidota bacterium
AGTTTTCAAAACTCTTATCAATAGAATTGTGTTTGTTTCCATCTGATAAAACTGCATTTATTGAGATGTTAGTTTTTATTTTGCCAGGATAAACTAATAGTATAGAAATATTATTTCCTTCTTCTTCAAGTCTTAAACTTTCAAAGTAGCCTTGTAATGCATGCTTCGCAGCCGAATAAGTAGAACGAAGATAAAAACCAAACTTACCTGCAATGCTGCTAACAACAACAATTTTGCCTCCTCCTAATTTTTTCATTGTTGGCAAAACGGTTTTGGCAAGCGCTACTTGGGCAAAATAATCTATTTCCATAATTTCTCTTTCTAATGCCTGAGTTGTTTCCATTGCTTTACTTCTTTGGCTAAATCCTCCATTGTTTATTAATACATCACATCTGCCAAAATTTTCAATTATTTGTTGATGATACTTTTCAAACTCGGCGCTATTTTTTAAATCAAAAGGCAATACCAAACAATTTTCTTTAATGGGAAATTTATTTTTTATTTCAATTAATTGACTTTCATTTCTTGCCGAAATAACAAGCTTTGCTCCCTCATTATAGAGCTCATCAGCAAGCGCTAAGCCAATTCCAGAACTAGCACCAGTAACCCAAACAACTTTATTTCTTAGATCGAATTGCATAATTGAAAATTAATTTGAGGTAAAAATCATTATTTTCGCACTTTAATCAAAAAAAACAATGGAAATTCCTAAAACATACGATCCCAAATCTACTGAAAACAAATGGTACGCTTACTGGCTAAAACATAATTTTTTTCGTTCGGTTCCAGATAGTCGTGTGCCTTACACAATTGTAATTCCACCGCCAAATGTAACAGGTGTATTGCACATGGGGCACATGCTTAATAATACAATACAAGATGTGTTAATTAGAAGAGCAAGAATGCAAGGAAAAAATGCTTGCTGGGTTCCTGGAACTGATCATGCCTCTATTGCCACAGAAGCAAAAGTTGTGGCAATGCTCAAAGATAAAGGAATTAATAAGAGCGATTTAAGCAGAGATGAATTTTTAAAATATGCTTGGGAATGGAAAGATAAATACGGTGGAATAATTCTTAAACAGCTCGAAAAGCTTGGTGCTTCGTGCGATTGGGAAAGAACTAAGTTTACGATGGACGAAGATTTAAGTCAAGCTGTTATTGATGTTTTTGTTGATTTATACAACAAAGGCGAAATTTATAGAGGAGTAAGAATGGTAAATTGGGATCCAGAAGGGTTAACGGCTGTATCGGATGAAGAAGTAATATACAAAGAAGGAAATGCCAATTTGTATTTTGTAAAATATCCAATCTGCAATTCTAAAGAAATTGATGCTGCAAATTATACTCCAACCGAATACATCACTATTGCAACTACAAGGCCCGAAACAATTTTAGGCGATACTGCCGTTTGTGTTCACCCCGAAGATGAACGATATTTCCACTTAAAAGGTAAGTATGCAATAATACCTATGATTAATAGGGTAGTACCTATTATTTTTGATGAATACATTGACAAAGAATTTGGAACTGGTGCATTAAAAGTTACTCCTGCTCATGATATAAACGACTATAATTTAGGTCAAAAGCATAAACTACAAACAATTGATACATTAAATCCAAATGGCACGCTTAGCAAGGAAGCAGGTTTTTATATTGGCGAAGACAGATTTGTTGTTCGAAAAAAAATAATAAAAGATTTAGAAGAGAAAAATCTAGTAGTAAAAATTGAACAAATAAAAAACAAAGTAGGACATAGCGAAAGAACCAACGCAGTAATTGAACCAAAACTTTCTATGCAGTGGTTTTTGAAAATGGACAGAATAAGTAAACCAGCACTAGAAAATGTAATGAATGATTCTATTAAACTTTTACCCGAAAAGTTTAAAAACACATACAAACACTGGATGGAAAATGTTCATGATTGGTGCATTAGCAGACAGTTGTGGTGGGGGCAGAGAATTCCAGCGTACTATTTGCCAAATGGAGAAATAGTAGTAGCAAAAAATACCAACGAGGCCAAAGAAATTATACGACAAAAAGATTCTTCAATTAATTTTGATAACGATGTAAGGCAGGACGAAGATGTATTAGATACATGGTTCAGCAGTTGGCTCTGGCCCATCTCAGTTTTTGATGGATTTAAAAATCCTGAAAATGCCGATATAAACTATTATTATCCTACAAACGATTTGGTTACTGCACCTGAAATTTTGTTTTTTTGGGTAGCAAGAATGATTATTGCAGGATACGAATACAAAGGTCAAAAGCCATTTACTAATGTTTATTTAACCGGAATTGTTAGAGATAAGCAAGGTAGAAAAATGAGTAAGTCTTTAGGTAATTCGCCTGATCCAATAGATTTAATAGAAAAATACGGAGCAGACGGTGTAAGAACAGGCATGCTGTTTTGTTCTCCTGCTGGCAATGACTTACCTTTTGATGAAAGTTTATGCGAACAAGGAAGGAATTTCTCTAATAAAATTTGGAATGCATTTAGATTATTAAAAGGGTTTGAAGTAGATGATTCTTTAGAGCAAAATGAAACTAACGTATTGGCTGTGCGTTGGTTTGAATCAAAATTTAATCAGGAGCTTCAAAGTATTAATACTTTTTATGATAAATACAGAATTAGTGATGCCTTAATGGTTACTTATAAACTCATTTGGGATGACTTTTGTAGTTTATTTTTAGAAATTATTAAACCTGAATTTATTGATGGCAAAGCATTACCAATTGACAGAAAAACATACCAGGCGAGTTTAGAATTTTTAGAAAAGTTAATTGGTGTTTTGCACCCGTTTATGCCTTTTATTACTGAGGAATTGTGGCATCTCATAAAACAGAGAGATGAGAAAGAGTGTATAATAGTTTCTAATTGGCCAACATTAGGAAGTATAGATAACAAACTAATAGCTAAATCGGAAACTGCTTTTGAATTGATTGCTCAAATAAGAAATTACAGAAATACAAAACAAATTTCTCCAAAAATCAAGCTTGAACTTTTTGTTACCGAGAAGTCTTCCGAATTTCAACTGAATGAGTTTTATCCAGTGATCAAGAAAATTGCAAACATCTCAGAAATTAGTATAAATGCATCAAATGATAATTCAAACGCTGTTTATTTAACTAATAATGCAGAATATTCCATTAAATCTGAAGGATCTTTAGACATTGCAAAAGAAAAAGAAACTCTTACAAAAGATTTAGAATACAACAAAGGATTTCTTAGTTCTGTGATGAAAAAATTAGAGAATGAAAAGTTTGTTGCCAATGCAAAGCCCGAAGTTATTGCAATTGAACAAAGGAAAAAGCAAGATGCAGAAAGTAAAATTAAGTCCTTGGAGGAACAACTTTTTCGTTTATCCAGTAATTAGTTTTTAGTGAAAGTACTTTTATTACAAATTGGCAAAACAGACGAATCTTACTTGCAAGATGGTTGTAGCATTTATGAGTCACGGTTAAAGCATTACGTTGCATTTGAAACAGAAACGATATTGATTCCAAAAAAAATATTTTTAATAGAAGAACAAAAAATTCTGGAAGGACAGCTTCTGTTAAAGAAAATAACAAATCAGGATTTTGTTGTTCTTTTAGATGAAAATGGAAAAGAGTTTAATTCAATTAATTTCTCAAATTGGATTCAAAAAAATATGAATGCTGGAATTAAAAGACTTGTATTTTTTATTGGTGGACCTTTTGGGTTTTCAGAAGATGTTTATTCCAGAGCAAATCAACAAATTGCACTTTCGCAGATGACTTTCTCTCATCAAATGGTGAGATTATTTTTTTTAGAGCAACTCTATCGTGGCTTCACAATATTAAAGGGAGAAAAATACCATCATAGTTAAGGTTTTCCCACTACCTTTTCGTAAACCGAGGCATATCTTTTAATTCCCTCCTCTAAAGAGAAAAAATCAATAACTGATTCTGCTTTCTCTCTTAATTTTTCACCTCTAGGGTAACTTAATATTTGTTTGGCTGCGGCATTAAGTGTTGATTCTTTAAAATCATTTACAATTACTCCAGTATTACTTTTTGTTACTATTTCATTTACATCACCAACTCCACTATTACACACCACCGGAATTCCCATACTAAGCAACTCGCCTAATTTTGTGGGTGAAGAAGCTTTTTTAGAAAATGCTGGCTTAATAAAAAATACTGATGAATCACAAAAAAGTAAATACTCAGGAACTTCTTTTCTGCTTGCTTTTAATACTCTTATATCATCAAATAGAATACCTGCTTTTTTTGCAGAATCAAAAACTATTTTAGGCTCTTCGGCAGTTAAAATAAGAAATAATGCTTCTTTTTTTTCTTTTTTTAATTCCACAAAAAACTGCATCATTTCATTGGTCATGTACCAAGAACCAACTGCACCCAAATAAACCAAAACGTATTTTTCTGCAGCAATGTTTAATTTTTTTTTGAGCAAATTTGAATTTTCCTCAGATGTTTCTTTTATTGAAAAATGATTTAAATCTGCACA
Source organism: uncultured Bacteroidota bacterium (assembly GCA_903842515.1). Taxonomy (GTDB): domain Bacteria; phylum Bacteroidota; class Bacteroidia; order UBA4408; family UBA4408; genus CAIMMJ01. Next base: position 4,490 of record CAIMMJ010000106.1, read on the forward strand.
ACAAGGAATTACAGTTGTAGAAGATAATTTTTTTCCTTTTAAATCTATTGCACTAATATGTTTTAATGCTTCATAGGTAAGGCTAATGTTGTGAGCACTTTCAGTTAAAAATAGCTTTTCTTTTTTCTTAAAGTACTTATAAACCTTTTTGTAAATTGGATTTTTTAAGTTCCATTGTCCGCCATCTATTCTCTCATCAGCAAAAAAACCTCTCATGTCAAAGATGAAAGGAATATTATATTTTTTTTTTAGTTTAAGCCCAACAATTGAGGGGAAATAGGCTCTGCAATGGAGAAGATTTATTTTGTTTGATTTTATTACAATTTCTGCCTCATTTAATACATTTTTTAAATTTAAAAAAGGGGAGTAAATAGGTAATTTATTTTTGTATCTAATTGGATGCCATTTTATATTGCTTGCATTGCAAATGTTTTCAATGGCTAATTTATTTTTAAAAAAAGCTTCTTCTTTTTCTAGGCTAATTATCCAAAAATTATATCCCAATTTGCTCAAACCCCCCAAATAAGGCAAGACTTGCGATTGCCCAAGAGGATCAGTCATTCCATCAAGTGAAATAAAAATGGTATTAATCAAAACAAATCGTTTTATATTTGACAAAATTAAAAAAAACATCTGTAAATGCTAACCGTTTGGGATTATGTTCTGCCTCCATTGTATTTATTGATTATATTTTTTATAGGCAAGAACATTAAAAAAAAGAGAATTAAGCTTGAGCCTGAGTTTGAGTTTTTTACATCAGGACTCCTTTTCAAAATGATAGGCTCAATTGCTTTTTGTCTTGTATATGTCCTTTATTATAATGGTGGTGACACAAATGCCTACCATGAAGCTGCTGTTTCTTTAAAGAAATTATCATATTACCACACTGATATTTTTTTTAAGATTTTAACTGGTAATTATACTTGGGAGTACATAGGATATTTTGATTACAGAACGGGCTATCCACAATATTGGAGAGATCCTCAAGCATTTATGGTAGTTAGGCTCACAAGCATAATTGAGTTTATAAGTTTTAATTCATACATAACAACTTCGGTAATTTTATCAGCATTATCTTTTTCTGGAATATGGAAATTGTATAGATTATTTTGTGAATATTACCCGCAGTTAACTGAAAAATTTACCTATACCACAATTTTCATCCCCTCAGTAATATTTTGGGGTTCTGGAATTTTAAAAGATACCTTTACACTAACCGGTGCCTGCTGGTTTACTTTTCATTTACATAAAGCTTTAATAAAAAGAGAATCTCCATATAAGAATGCACTAATAGCATTAATTGCTGGTTACTTTGTACTAAAAATCAAACCTTATATTGTTTTATCTCTTGTGCCAGGTGCATTACTTTGGTTTGCCTTTACAAAATTAAAAAACGTAAATAACTCATTGGCAAGATTTGTATTTGGACCAATTTTATTCAGCATTGTATTAGGCTTCTTCTTGATTTTATTTTCTTCAATAAAAGGAGATTTAGGAGCATACTCCTCTGTTGAAAGTATTTTAAATAAAGCAGCAATTACACAAAAAGATTTAAAACAAGAATACAACAAAGGAAATGCTTTTGATATTGGTGAATTTGAACCCACAATTTCAGGAGTATTAAGCAAATTTCCAATTGCGGTTTTTTCAGGTATTTTTAGACCTACAATGATAGATGCAAAAAACATTGTTATGCTAATTTCTGCTCTTGAAAACACCCTAATACTATTAGGCTTTTTGTATGTTTTGTTTTCTGCAGGAATTTTTCAATTTTATAAAATCGTTTCAGAAAATCCTATCATATTCTTCTCAATGTTGTATGCCATTATTTTTGGTTTTGCAGTAGGTTTGTCAACTTCAAATTTTGGAGCACTTGTTAGGTATAAAATTCCTAGTACTCCCTTTTTTCTTTCCAGTATTTTAATGATTTGGAAAGAAAATCAACTAATTATGGAGAAAATTAAACTCAATAAATAAAATTCATAATTTATTTTAACTGATTTTTTTACATATTTGCGCAATATATATTTAATGAAATTTCACAAAGAAGGTTATACGTCTCTAATAATTGTAATAATTACGGGTCTCGTATTAATATGGTTTTCAAATAT
>CAIMMJ010000107.1 GCA_903842515.1 uncultured Bacteroidota bacterium
AAAATAATCCATAGCTCTAAGAATGTTATATTTCCATCTGCATGGATAGGTTAATTTTAAGAAGTTCTTATCAATTATTTGGCCTGTGTGGTCTGATAAAAATAATCGGTGGATCAGGATAAATTCTACTGCAGTTTTAATAGCATCATAAATTTCTTTTTTTCTATAAGTGAATCCTGTTTTCTGAAATTCGGTCAATCCTTCAAGAACTGAAATAGTAGAGTGTAATGAGCTATGTTTAGCTCCACTTCTTGTTGTCCTGCAATTAAATCCTCCATCCGTCATAATTTCATTAAGAATACTGTCTATAATGGAATGTAACTTCTTTTCGGGTGCTTTGAAATAGGAAGCGTAATTCAAAAACATTCCATTTACACAAACGTCGCTATGCTGCAATGTGGATGGTCCCAATTGAATACCTCCATCATCTGCCAGATTGTTTTGCAAGACCAGCTCTATTGTCTCTTTAACAATCTCATTGTTTGAAGGGAGATTTAAATTGCGAAGGTCAAGTAAAGTGTAATGGGTAGAAATCCATTTGGGCTGATAGAATCTATCTCCCCAATGGCCATTAGAATTGCGTTTAGATAAAATTTTGCTACCCCACCCTTCTTTTGCTATCTGGAATTGAAGTTTCTTTTTGTCAGAACCTAACAAATCACGCCAAACTTGGTATTGGATAGAAACGTCTCCTTCCAATAACCAGTCTATGATTTGTTGATTTTTCATTTACTTTTTGAAATTTAATTTTGAATAATCGTCTTACCAAGAGATTTGGTATACATTACTGTTTGCATCTTTCAAGATTTGGAATTGACCTTGTAGCCAACCAAGCAAAGAAACCATTCATTCCGTCTTTCTTCATTTCGTGGATACAAAACTTTTGCATTTTTTCAGCAGTGTCTACCTCTGGAGGGGTTAAAAACTGTCCATTTTCATAGCACATGGAGCAGTACTTTTTACTGATGGAACCATCTTTTTCCGTTCCTCCACCTTTTTTGTCTTTTTTAAGCGGGAAACCACAGCTTTGGCAAAATTTATATTCTTTCATTGTTAAGTATTTATTGAATATTGGCTTCGGTGATAATTGCAGCAAACAAATTTATACTAATATGCTTTAACGTGAAAACGAGTTGGAATAAACTGTAGAGATCCCAATTAATTTATCGTAAAAAAAACCAATTCCTCTGTAATAAACCAAAATAGTATAGGAGTTTTCTGTTTCAAATCTATTGCCCTCAATGGCTGTTTCATCTTCTACTTCGGCTTTTTTTACCCTTAAGTGATAATTGTAATAGCCTTGTTTAAATGGCGTTCTTAGTAAATACATTTTCTTTTCGGCATCGTATATCATTTTATACTGCGGCAAACATTTAAATGCAGAAAATGCTCCTGTTATGTATACATCGCCGGCATACTGGTTTTCTGCAGGAAGGCTAAAATGAACATAGGCATAATCGCCATCTGTATCTGCCATTCCTAAGGCATTTTTTATAACAAATTGTCCGTTTATATCTCTGTTAAAGGAATACTTTTTAAATGCATTGCTTTCTTCGTTGTTCATAAAAACATGGTAGTATTTGTCATCATCTCTTCTGATATTGCTCACTCTTAACGACGTAAGTTGTAGATTTTTTATGTCTAATTCTCTAAATTCACCTAAACCGTTAAACACGTTTCCTTCGTCGTAATCGTAAGTAAGTGAACTGCTTTTGGCGTACATTGGTTTTAAATTAGTTATGGCATTGTCAAATCGTTGGTTTTGCATAATACTCACCAAAACGTTGTTGTAAGGCTCGTTTAAAGGAAATTCGCCTATTCCAATCTCAAAATCTACTTCTTGCTTATAACTCCTGTCTTGGTTGTTTGTTGCACCGTGAACATTTACGTTAATGCCTACTTTGTTTTCAAAAACCAAAAATCTACGCGTTAAAATCAATTGCTCAGGGTCGTTGTTTTGATAAACTTTTATTATATAATTCCCAGACTTGGTTATCTGCAAATTATTGGTGGGGAAACTAAGATTAAAATGTGTATAAACCGGCATAGTGTTGCTGGAAGCTTGCCAATTGGTGATGTCGTCTTCGGGATTTCCGTACAAATAATCTAATGAAGCAAGACCTGATGGATTCCAGTTAAAATCGCAATGAATAAATGTGTATTGCAAAGATTTTACACCTGCCTCTAAATCATCAAATGCCAAAACTATTTTATCTCCTTTTCCCAATTCTATTGCTGGAAAAGAGATTTCCGATTTTGCTTGATAGCATTGAACTGTTTTTATTGAAGAGTAATAAACTATATTATCCATTTGCAATTCTTGTTTTGCATAATCGTAGTCTTGAGCAAAAAGAAAAGAGCAATTAAAAATCAAAAAAAATATAACGTAAAAAAAAATATTTTTGATGTTCATTAATTTGTTCATAGAATAGGATAAAATGAATAACGTACTGTTTCAAAACCTTTATATTTGCAAAAATGTAAATTATTTTAGAAAAATATGGTTTTATCAGAGCAAGAAATAGTTAAAAGAAAAGCGTTAGAAGAAATTATTAGTTTAGGAATTAACCCTTATCCGGCTGAACTATTCCATGTAAATGCATCTACAAAAGATATTTTAAAAAATTACGAAAAGGATAAATTAGGCTACAAAGACATTAGCATTGCTGGCAGATTAATGAGTGTAAGAGACATGGGAAAGGCTTGTTTTGCCGAAATACAAGACGAATCTGGTAGAATGCAAATTTATGTTCGCCGCGACGACATTTGCCCCGGCGATGACAAAACAATTTACGACAGCTTGTTTAAAAAATTAATTCATTTAGGCGATATTATTGGGCTTACGGGATATGTTTTTACCACAAAAATGGGCGAGACTACTCTGCATTGCACCTCGTTAAAATTACTAAGCAAATCGCTAAAGCCACTTCCTGTTGTTAAGGTAGACGAAGACGGAAAAACTCACGATGCTTTTTCTGACCCTGAACAACGCTACAGAATGAGGTATTTAGATTTAATTGTAAATCCCGACATTAGAGATACATTTATAAAACGTTCTAAAATGATTTCTTTTATGAGAAATTTTTTGAACGAAAAAGGATACTTAGAAGTTGAAACTCCTATACTTCAGCCCATACACGGTGGTGCTGCAGCAAAGCCATTTACCACACATCACAATACTTTAGACATGCAATTGTTTTTAAGAATTGCAAATGAATTGTACTTAAAAAAATTAATTGTTGGAGGCTTTGATGCTGTATATGAATTTGCAAAAGACTTTAGAAACGAAGGGATGAGCAGGTTTCATAATCCAGAATTTACTATGCTGGAGCTTTACGTGGCCTACAAAGATTATTTGTGGATGATGAATTTAATGGAAGAGATGACAGAAAAAATGTGTATTGCCATACATGGAAGTTCAGAAGTTTTAGTGGGCAACAACACCATAAGTTTTAAGAGACCTTGGAAACAATATACCATGAAAGATGCAATTTTAGAATTTGCACATGTTGATATTGAATCTTCTAGCGATGAGGAATTAATTGCATCTGCCACTAATTTAGGAATTCATGTTACAGAAAAAATGGGCCGCTCAAAAGTAATTGACGAAATTTTTGGATTAACTGTTGAACCAAAATTAATTCAACCCACATTTATTACTGACTATCCAAAAGAGATGTCGCCATTGGCTAAAAACCACCGTTCTCAGAAAGGCCTGGTAGAAAGGTTTGAAGTTATTTGCAACGGAAAAGAAATTTGCAATGCCTACTCAGAGTTAAACGACCCCATCGACCAAAGAAAACGTTTTGAGGAACAATTAATTTTGTCTAACAAAGGAGACGAAGAAGCCATGCAATTAGACGAGGATTTTTTAAGAGCCATGGAATATGGAATGCCTCCAACATCGGGCTTAGGAATAGGAATAGACAGGTTAGCTATGATATTCACTAATTCAAATTCTATACAAGATGTAATTTTCTTTCCTCAAATGAGACCAGAAAATAATCCTTAAAAAAACAGCATTGGAAAACTCTTATCGCTTAAAAAATAGTTTCAATGAGAATGACGATAAGATTGCTTGGTTTATATTTTTTATTGCCTTAATCTATAGACTGGTTGATGCCGGAAATTTTTCTATTTCTGCAGATGAGTTAAGTGCATTGTCGCGTATAAATTATGATTCATTCTACGATCTAATTTACAAAGGCGTAGTGCCGGATATGCATCCTCCACTTGTTCAGATTTTTATTTTTTATTGGTGCAAAATTTTTGGAACCGGCGAATGGATGTTGCGATTTCCCTTTATATTGCTGGGCTCATTCTCTGTTTACCTGAGCTATTCTGTTGCAAAAAAATTTATTGGCTCCTCTCCTGCATTGTTTGTGATGTGTATTGTTGCCACTTCTCAACTATTTTTTATCTACAGCAGAATTGCCAGACCGTATGCCTTTGGATTGTTTTTTTGTTTGGGTGCAGTTTACTTTTGGCAAAAAATTTTTGTAGAAAAATCACTTTCTATTTTTCATTTTTTGCTGCTTGGTGTAAGTATGGGATTGGCAATGCTTACGCATGCCATGAGTTTTTTGTTTGTAGGGATGGTTGGAATAAGCGGATTGTTTTTGTTGCGAAAAGAAATAGTTGTTTACTATTTATTAAGTGGCTTGCTGGCAGTTTTGTGTTTTTTACCTTTTATAAATGTTTTTCTGTTTCAGCTGAGCCAAGGCGGCGTGGGCGGCGATAACGGATGGCTGGCAAAGCCCGATAAAGATTTTTTTGAAGATTTTTTTAAATATATTTTTAACCACAGCAGGTATTATTTATACACCATTTTGTTGTTTGGTGCTTTGCTCATTGTTTTTGCTAAAAGAAATTTAGCTCCCTTAAAATGGAAATTTATTTCGCTGTTGTGGTTTTTAACGCCAATGCTATTTGCCTATTTCTACTCCATAAAAGTTAATCCTATACTGCAAAATTCTGTTTTAATTTTTTCTACACCTTTCCTGTTTATTTTTCTTTTTTCTTTTTTTGGAGAAATTGAACACAAAAAAATAAAATACCTTTTTGTTTTTTCCTTTTTGGCTTCTCTGCTATTTGTAAGCATTTTTATTCAAAAAATATATTCTAAACAATTTTTTGGTGTGTACAAAGAAATTGTAGCGCTAGCTGACAAATGGAACAATGTGCTGGGCTCAAAAAATATTGAACATAAAACAAATGTAGATTCAAAGTTTTTTATAAACTATTACAACAGCAGACTTCCTCAAAAAATAAATTATGGACAATTGTATGTAATTAAATTAGAAAACCTAAAATACTTTGAAAAGGAAGTGGAAAGTGCTTCCAAATACAAAAAATACTTTTCGTATTCTTGGAGTAATCTTGACAATCAATTTGAGGTAATACCCATTATAAAAAAGTACTTTCCATATTTAATGGAGAAAAAATATTTTAATAATTCAGAATTTTATATTTTCTCTAAAATCAAAAATAAATACACGCTAAACGGTGCTGCACAAAGAACTTTTACCTGCGATTTTTATAGGCCCAGCAATCCATTTAGTGGCTCAAATTCCCCCTGGCCAAGCGACTCTGCATGTCAACTTTTATCCGCTGCAAATAACTTTAGTATAAACTACAAGAACACCATTGAAGGAAGTTTTTTTGATAAAAACTCCATGCTTACTATTAGTGCAGATTTTAAAAAGTTATCATTAAACAGCAATGCTATTTTGGTATTTGAATGCAAAAGAAATGATTCGTTGATAGAATGGAGAGGGATGAACTTTAATTTATTCAACTCAAAAAAGGATGAATGGTACACACTAAATTTTGTGTGCAAATGGAATAAAAATTATAAGGTGGGCGATGAAATTAGTTCATACATTTGGAACAACGGCAACGATTCCTTGGTAGTAAAAAATTTCAAGATAGAATCAGTAGAAGGTAATCCGCTGGTATATGGAAAGTACAATACTTGGTAATTAGAAAAATGGAAATAGAAAACAAAAAAATTGCAGTTATAGGTAGCGGAAGTTGGGCAACTGCCATACTAAAAATGCTGTTGAATAATTGCAATAATGTTGGTTGGTGGATGAGAAAAAACGAGAGCAAGGAGTACATTCAAAAATACCACCACAACCCAAATTATCTGAGCAGTGTAGAATTAGATGTGAGTAAAATTGATATTGATACAGATATTTCTGCCATTATTAAAAAATACGATTTACTAATTTTAGCAGTACCTGCAGCATTTTTAAAATTATCGCTGGGCCAAATAACAGCAGAAGATTTAAAAGACAAATTAATTTTTTCTGCTATAAAAGGAATTGTTCCAAATGAAAATCAAATTGTGGGAGATTTTTTAATGGAGCATTACAGAATTTCAATTAATAACATTGGTGTAATTACCGGGCCATGCCATGCCGAGGAAGTTGCTTTAGAAAAATTATCTTATTTAACTATCGCATCTCAAAACCAGGAGGCAGCAGCTTTTTTGGCAAAACAACTTTCTTGCAGGTATTTAAAAACAACACTTAGCGATGATATTTTTGGAACAGAATACTCTGCTGTTTTAAAAAATATTTTTGCTATTGCCAGCGGAATTTGTCACGGTTTAGGCTATGGCGATAATTTTCAGGCAGTATTAATTTCCAATGCAATTCAAGAAATTCAAAGATTTGTAGAAGTAGTTCATCCTATTGAACGAGACATAAAAAGTCCGGCTTATTTGGGAGATTTGTTGGTTACCTCCTACTCTCAGTTTAGCCGAAACAGAACATTTGGAAACATGCTAGGCAAAGGTTACTCGGTAAAATTTGCACAAATGGAAATGAATATGATTGCCGAGGGATATTATGCCGTGAATTGCATTCATCAAATAAATAAAAAATACCATGTACACATGCCAATTACCAATGCAGTGTACAACATCATCTACGAAAAAATTTCGCCGGTAATAGAAATTAGGTTGCTAACAGAGTTGTTGGGTTAGATTAGTTTTTATACTAATTTCTTTTCCCGCTTAACGTTCATTGTGCAGTTGTGCTGCAAAGGAATACGACACAATGGTTTAGTCTTTTATTAAAACACTTTTAATTTCTACAATTTATTTGGTGTTAACCTCACCAACAAACGCAAAAAAAAAGACCACTGAATGCTCAGTGGTCTTTTGATAAATCAACTATTTTATTTTACCAAATCTTTGCTCTTTTTTCAGCAGGAACAAACATTTTGTCTCCTTCTTTTACTCCAAAAGCTTCGTAAAATTCTGGTAAGTTTGTTAGAGGGCCATTGCCTCTGAACATAGAAGGCGAATGTGGGTTAGTGTTTACTTGCTTTTTAAGTGCAGCATCGGTGTAATTTGTTCTCCAGATTTGTGCCCAACTTAAAAAGAAACGTTGTTGAGGTGTAAAACCATCTAATTTTTCTCCTTTCTTTGCTTGCTCTGTTTTTAAAAATGCAGCATAGGCAATACTTACTCCACCTAAATCTGCTATGTTTTCGCCAAGAGTTAACTCACCATTTACATGCAATGAATCTATTGCAACATAAGAATTGTATTGCTCTACCACCATTTTTGTTTTTGCTTGAAATTTTGTTTGGTCGTCTTTTGTCCACCAATTTTTCATGTTTCCTTGTTCGTCAAACTGTGAACCTTGGTCATCAAAACCGTGAGTAAGCTCATGACCAATTACAGCTCCTATTGCAGCATAATTTACGGCATCGTCGGCATCTGCAAAAAAGAAAGGAGGCTGCATGATACCCGCAGGGAATGTAATTTCGTTTGTTGTTGGATTATAATATGCATTAACGGTTGGAGGACTCATGAACCACTCCATTTTATCTACAGGTTTAGATAATTTATCAAAATTTCTGTTGAGCTCGTAAGTGTAGGCATTAATGTAATTTTCTAAGTGTGAGTTTTTAGCTACATTAAGTTTGCTGTAATCTCTCCATTTGTCCGGAAAACCAAGTTTTTTGATGATGGTATTTAATTTCTTTTGTGCCATTACTTTTGTTTCGGCACTCATCCAATCTAAGCCGTTTATTCTCTCTCTGTAAGCAGCAATTAAATTATCTACCATTGCATTTACTTTTTTCTTGGAATCTTCTGGGAAATATTTTTCTACAAACAGTTGACCTAATGCTTCTCCTAACACGTTATCCACCTCTGTAATGGCTCTTTTCCAGCGTGGCTTCATTTCTTTTTGTCCGCTTAGAGTGGTGTTGTAGAATGCAAAATTTTGCTTAGAAACTTCGTCGCTCAACTGGTCTGCATAAGAATTAATAATGTTCCACCTGATGTATTGTTTCCAATCGTCAAGACTTGTAGTTTTAATCATAGCATCAACTTGCTTAAAAAAATCAGGCTGGCCAATAATAACTTCTTTTGCTGCCGGCAAACCCAAACCTTTTAGGTAATTGGTGAAATTTATGTTGGGGTATTTTTTATCTAACTCAGCCAAATTGTATTTGTTGTATTGTTTTTCTATGTCTCTAAGCTCTACATTTGTCATAGATGCTTTTGCAAGTTTTATGTCGAAATCGTACACAACTTTTGCATTTTTATCGGCTATATCTTTTGCATCACCCAACAGTTGAAACATTTTTGAAAGGTGGTCTATATAATCGGCTTGCAATTTTTTAGATTCTTCGTCAGTACGTGTGTAGTATTCTTTATCTGGCAAACCAAGTCCACCTTGATTGGCTTGTGCAATATTTACATTGCTACTTTTAGGGTCAGAAGAAACATATAAGCCCCAAACAACTCTAACACCTTTTAACTGTAAATTAGTAATCACATTTACTAACTCCGAATTTGATTTTAAGTCATCTACTTGTTTTAAGTATGGAGCAAGAGGTTTAACGCCTTCTGCATTTTTCTTTACAGAATCCATATAGGTAAAAAAGTAATCGCCAATTTTTTGGGCGTTACTTCCGTTTGCATTTTCTTTTTTGGCGGTTTCTTCAAGAATTCCCTTTAGTTTTTTTAGGTTGTCTTCCATTAATTGCGAAAAACTGCCCCAACGGCTGTCGGTAGATGGCACAGGATTGTTTTTGAGCCAAGTTCCATTTGCATATTGATAAAAATCATCTTGAGGTCTTACAGTGGTGTCCATATTGGCTATATCTATAGCAAGTGGTCCTGTTGGTTTAGTTTCCTCTTTTTTACCTGCGCAAGATGTAAAAAGTGCCGCAGTGGTTGCAATGGCGATAAGTGTTTTAGTAGTCATTTATATAATTATTGATTTATTTTATGTTCTTATTTTAAAAAAGCGTTCCATTCATTGTTTTCAAATTCAACCGAAACTTTTTCGTTTAGGGTGGTGCTTACTTTTAATCCTATATAATCTGTTTGCACAGGAAACATTCTATGATTTCTATCCACAAGCGCAATAGTTTTTAGTTGTTGAGGCATAAATTGAAGGAGCCAAGATAATGAATAAAACATTGTTTTGCCGCTATCTACCACATCATCAACCAAGCAAATTATTTCGTTTTTTGGAATTTCAAAGGAATCAAGCGTAAAATCCTCCCAATGCAACTCTTTTTTATTTAAGTTGAGTTTAAAAAGTTGAATCTGAAATGTAGGATATTTTTTATTGAGTCTGTTTAATAATTCTTTCGCAAGCAAATATCCACGTTCGTCAATGCCGATTAAACATATTTTGTTTATTTCAAAAAAGTCTTCATACAGCTGCTGAGCCAAGCGATCTAGTTTTGCAGAAATTTGAGAATGAATTAATAGTTGACTTTGATTCATAAAAAAAGAAAACCCACAAAGAAGTGGGTTTTATTTAAAGTTGAGTTTATTTTTAGTTTTTGCTAGGTACCAAAATGGCAGAATCAATTAAAATTCTTCCGCAGTGTTCGCAAACAATAATTTTTTTGTGTGCTCTAATGTCAATTTGAGTTTGTGGTGGAACTTTATTAAAACAACCGCCGCAAGAATCTCTTTCTATTGAAACAAGACCTAATCCATTTTTTGTATTAGAACGGATTCTTTTGTAGGCGTTGAGCAATCTTGCATCAATATGTTTTTCAGCATCTTTGGCTTTTTTGTCTAAAACTTCTTCTTCTTTTTGAGTTTCAGAAATAATGTCATTTAATTCAGCTTTTTTAAGGTCTAAATCATTTTTTCTTTCTGTGTAGTTTGCTTCAGTTTCTTTTAAAATTTCTGTTTTGCTAGATAATGAAACTTTTATTTCTTTAATTTTCTTTTCAGACAATTGAATATCTAGGTTTTGGTACTCAATTTCTTTGGTTAAGGAATCAAACTCTCTGTTGTTTCTTACTTTATCTTGCTGAGAAGTGTATTTTTTAATGGCTTCCTGAGCATCTTTTATTGAATTTTTTCTATCAGAATGTGCTTCATCAAGATTTTTTACTTCTTCGGTAAGTTTGGCAATTCTTGTCTCTAGACCTGCCACTTCATCTTCTAAATCGGCAACTTCTAAAGGTAATTCTCCTCTTATGATTTTAATTTTGTCTATCGAAGAATCTATTTGTTGAAGAGAAAATAAACTCTTTAGTTTTTCTTCTACTGTTGTTTCTTTTTCGGCAACGGATTGTTTGCTCATGCTTTAAAGTAATTTATTGGGTTTGTGTTTATTTTTGAAAAATGGATTGCAAATGTACTAAATTTTTCTTTCAATAAAGAAAAGAATAATTCAGTTGTAAATTGCTCACTTTCAAAGTGTCCGATATCGGCAACAACAATTTTACCTTCTGCGTCAAAAAACTGATGGTATTTAAAATCGGCGGTGATAAAAAAATCGGCACCTTTAGCAATGGCATTGCTGAGCAAGAAACTACCCGAACCGCCACAAACTGCTATGTTTTTTACATTTTTTCCTAGCAAACGAGTGTATCTTATGCTTTGGGCATTAAATTTCTCTGAAATAAATTGTAATAAATCGGTTTCATTCATCTCACTTTCAAGTTCACCAATCATACCTGCACCGGTGTTTATTGACGTGTTTAGGAGAGGAATAATATCGTAAGCAACTTCTTGGTAAGGATGATTTTTTAAAAGAGCCGAAACTACTTTAGATTGAATGTAATTGGGGAAAATGACTTCAATTTTTGTTTCATTTTCTGTGTGATCTTGATTTTTTTCGCCCACAAAAGGATTGCTCTCGGTTGACGCTCTAAACGTTCCTTGGCCCTGAGTATTAAAACTACAATTGGTGTAATTTCCAATAGAACCTGCACCTGCCTCAAAAATTGCTTTTCTTATGCTGTCGGCATGTGCAGATGGAGCATAGGTTTGTAATTTTAACAATGAATTTTTTTGAGGGGCTAGTATTGTTGTGTTTTTTAAACCTAGCTTTTCACAAATAACTTTGTTCACACCAAAATCTACGTTGTCGTAATTGGTATGGCCTGCATAAATTGCAATGTTGTTTTTAATGGCAGAAATTAATATCCTTTCGGTTGCATTGGCTCCCGTAATTTTTTTTATTCCACTAAAAATAAAAGGATGATGAGCAATAATTACATTGCAGTTCAGTTGAATTGCTTCGTTTAAAATTTCTTCGGTAACGTCTAAACACAACAATACACCATTTACTACTTTAGTTGAATCGCCAACCAAAAGTCCACAATTGTCGTAGCTTTCTTGGAGAGAAAGGGTGACTTTTGATTCTAGAAATTGTATAACATCTTTAATGTAAATTTCCATTAAGAATTCATTTTTTGAAACTTAGCCATCAATTCTTCGTCACTTAAACCTAAATTTTCGATAGATGCTTTTGCATCTTTAACCAAAGGATGATTGGGATATTTTTGAATAAACTTTTGGTACAATTCTTTGGCTCTAGGTATATTATTTAGTTTGTTTTCGGTAACAAAAGCCATCATAAACATAACAGTAGGCACCTCCTTAAAATTAGGATATTGCTCTACAATTTTCCGGCAAAGTTCTACACTTTTTGCTGCTTGATTAGTGTTGCTGCAAATATCTGCAGCTTTCATTAAATAGCTTGGTGCTAATGAATCATTTGGAAAAGTTGCAGCAAATTTTTCATACAAAGCTATAGTTTCTTGAGCCTTTGCATTGGAAATTGATGAACTAGATGCATTGGCAAAAAGCTCTTTTTCGTTTGCATTAATTGTTGTAATGATTGAATCCCTTACACTTTTTTGTGCAGTGGTAGTTACATTTTTACATGAACTAAACACTACACAAAACAAACTTGCAATTACCAAAACAACTGAATTCTTAGTCATTTTTTATATTATTTAAGATTAAATTTCATTTTGTAATCTACATTTACTCTGCCTTTGCTGATGTCGTTTAACTTGCCTTTTAGCAAGGTTTTTTTGAGGGAGCTAATGTGGTCGGTAAATAATTTGCCTTCTAAGTGGTCGTATTCGTGTTGAATAACTCTTGCAATTCTACCTGAAAATTCTTCTTCAAAATATTCAAAATTTTCGTCGTGGTAACGCACTAAAATGGTTGGTTTTCTGTCTATGTCTTCTCTAATACCAGGAATACTTAAGCAACCTTCGTTAAATTTCCACTTTTCTCCGGTTTGTTCAATAATTTCCGGGTTTATAAATACTTGAACAAAATCTTGGCATTCTGGCTCATCTTCTGCAAAAGGAGTTGCATCTACCACAAACAAACGTATCGATTTTCCTATTTGTGGAGCAGCCAAACCCACTCCATTGGCGTGGTACATTGTTTTGAACATAGCTTCTATCAGTTCCGATAATCCCGGAAAATCTGGAGTAATTTCTTCAGCTCTTTTTTTTAATACTGGCTGTCCGTATGCAAAAATTGGTAATATCATGCTTTAAAATAGGGTGCTAAATTACGTAAGAGTTTTAAAAGATACCTCATTTACTGTTGAGTTCTCTAAGTTAAATAATTTAAAATCTCTTGATTTTCCTTCAAAATGATGAATAAGTTTCTTTTCATCTGTATCGGTAATAAATATTTGTCCAAAATCTTGGGGGTTCAACAAATCAATTAATCGTCCCACTCTGCTTGCGTCTAGCTTGTCGTGAAAATCGTCGAGCAAAAGAATTGGCTTTATGTTTAAATGATTTTTGAATATGGAATATTGAGCAAGTTTTAATGAAATTAAAAATGATTTTTGTTGGCCTTGAGAGGCAAATTTTTTAATTGGCATGTTGTTTAGCAAAAATTTTAAATCGTCTTTGTGCGGCCCAATAGTTGTGTAGCCAATTTGCAAATCTTTGTTTCTAGAATTTACCAATTCAGTTTCTAGTTGATCAGATGCAAATGAACCTTGGTATTCTAATGCAATTATTTCTTTATTTCCGGAAAGCACCAAGTAAATTTGATTGCACAGATTAATAAACTCCTCTAAAAATTTTACTCTTTCCTCAAGAATTTTGTTCCCTAATTGTCCTAACTGAAAATCATAGACATCCAACAATCCTTCAATTGAATTTAAATTCTGTTTTGTTTTAAGTAATGAATTTCTTTGTGCTAAAACTTTGTTGTACTGCACTAGATTTTCGAGGTAATTAGAATTTAATTGACTTAACATTCCATCTAAAAACCTCCTTCGGTAATCGCTGCCTTCGTTTATTAAAAAAAAATCTAAGGGCGAAATTACAACCAATGGAAATTGCCCAATGTGTTCGGCAAATTTTTCGTAATTTTTTTTATTTTTTTTAATTACTTTTTTTTGTTCCTTTTCTACACTGCAAACAATTTCATTTGTGATTTCGTTTTTATTAAAAACACCTTTTATCAAAAATGAATTTGAATCGGGATGAATATTTTGAACATCAGAAAAATTTAGGAAACTCTTTGTTAGGCAAAGGTAATGTATGGCATCCAGCATATTTGTTTTGCCTTCGCCATTGTTACCAAAAATAATATTTACTTGATTAGAAAAATTAACTTCGGTGCTAAAGTAATTCTTGAAATAGAGCAAAGAAATTTTTTCTAAATACAATTCCAACATCAAAATAAAATCAAGAAATTAGTTTCACTTTTATGTCCAACATGTTGTCTAATTTTGCAAGAATTCCTCCATTTAAATCTATTTTAAACTTCCTAGGATATAATTCTACAGAGATTCCATCAGTTTTATCATCAATAACAAATCTCAAAGGAATTTTTCCAGGATTTTTTTCAATAAGCTGCCCCAAATTATTAATTAAACTTTCTGATAAATCTTTTAATGCTAAACTTACCTGCACGTGTTTTGTTTTCTTTTCAGAAACTTCATCCAACAAAATCATATTTATAATCTCTATGTCTAAATTTGTATCATCGTTGTATTTAGGTTTAACCTTTGCCATAATATAAACAAAAGTATCCGGCACCAATAAATGTTTGAACTTTAAATAATTTTCAGAGAATAAATTTAAGGATAAGGAATCGTCATAATCTTCCACCACTAATGAACCAAAAGGATTTCCATTTTTTTTGCTTTGTCGGTGTGCTGCTTGACTAATTATTCCGGCAAACACCACATCTTTGCCGCGGAATACTGCAAGGTTTTTGTTGAAATCGGTAATTTTATTTTTGCAAAAAGATTCCATTTGAAGTCTAAATGTATCTAATGGATGTCCACTTAAATAAAACCCTATTACTTCTTTTTCGTTTTTTAAAGTTTCTATTTTACTCCAATTTGGAGCAGGTATAACAGCTGGTTCGGGCACATCACTTTCTTCTAGTTCGCCAAACATATTTATTTGTGCAGCGTTTTTTGTTTCTTGAATTGCAAACCCATATTTCACTGCTTTTTCCAACAAATTTATTCCTTCCATGTCTTTAAGAAAAAAATCTGAACGCTTGGTATTCTCAAAACTATCAAAAGCACCACTGTAAGCCAAACTCTCTAAACATCTTTTGTTTACTGCTCTTAAGTTTACTCTTGAGGTTAATTGAAATATACTTTTAAAATTTCCTGTATTTTTTCTGTCGTTAATAATTGCTTCCACAGCAGCTTCGCCAACCCCTTTTACGGCGCCCAGGCCAAAACGAATTTGACCGTGTTTATTTACAATAAATTTAAATTCACTTTCGTTTACATCAGGTCCTAAAACAGAAATATTTCTTCTACGACATTCTTCCATAAAAAACGTTATCTTTTTTATGTCGCTCATATTTCGTGTAAGCACTGCTGCCATGTACTCTGCAGGATAATTTGCTTTTAAATATGCGGTTTGAAAGGCTAACAAGGAGTAGGCTGCCGAATGAGACCTGTTAAATCCGTACTCCGCAAATTTTTGCATTACGTCAAAAACTTCACTTGCTTTGGTTTTATCCACACCTTTATCTTCGGCTCCTTTGATAAAAACAACTTTTTGTTCTTCCATTGTTTTTGCATCCTTTTTTCCCATGGCTCTTCGCAGCAAATCTGCGCCACCCAAAGAGAAACCTCCCATGATTTGTGCAGTTTGCATGATTTGCTCTTGGTAAACCATAATTCCGTAGGTGTGCTTAAGAATAGGCTCTAACAGAGAATGAGGATATTCAACTTTTTCTTTTCCTAACTTCCTATTTATAAACTGTGGGATGAACTGAATTGGACCGGGACGATACAATGCATTCATGGCAATTAAATCTTCGAATGTGCTGGGTTTTAAATCCTGCAAATACTTTTGCATACCATCCGATTCAAATTGAAAAGTTCCTGCCGTTTCTCCTCTTTGATACAACTCAAATGTTTTTTCATCGTCCAAAGGAATTTCGTCGGGATTGATTTTTATGTTGTGAATTTTAAAGATATTCTCAATGCAGTCGGTGATGATGTTTAACGTTTTTAAACCTAAAAAGTCCATCTTTAACATCCCAACCGACTCTACATATTTTCCGTCGTACTGAGTTACTAAAAGCTCTGCATCTTTTGCTGTGCAAAGTGGCACGTAGTTTTCTAGTTTATCAGGAGCAATAATTACACCTGCTGCGTGAATACCGGTGTGTCTTGCACTGCCTTCTAAAATTCCTGCAAATTCAAGAGTTTTTTTTATTAGAGGATTAGCGCTATTTAATTCATCCTTTAATTCTTTTACGTCTTCTAGAGATTTTCTCAAATTCACTCCAAGTTCATCTGGCAATAATTTAGTAAGTCGGTCGGCTTCGTGCAAAGGAAGTCCCAGAACTCTTGCAACATCTTTTATAGAAGACTTTGCCAGATCG
>CAIMMJ010000108.1 GCA_903842515.1 uncultured Bacteroidota bacterium
AAAAAAAATATTTTAGTACTAAAAACATATTTCAAAAACGAATCAAGTCCCCCTTGTGCGAATGGAATGGCGAAAGCGAAGGGGGCAAGGGGGATGAAAAGAATGGTAAATTGGGTAAGTTGTTGGGGATGGAGTAATCATCCCCCTTTCCGCTGTGGCAGACCCCCTTCATTCGCCGAGGCGAAGGCAGAAGTTTAAAAAAAAATATTTTAGCACTAAAAACATATTTGAAAAACGAATCAAGTCCCCCTTGTGCGGATTAAATTATTTTTAACTAGAGTCTCTGCTCCAATTGCTTTACCATTTTATTTTTCCAATCGTAAAATGTTCCGTCATTAATTTTCTCTCTGGCTTGTTCCACTAATTTCAGGTAGAACGAAAGATTGTGCAAGCTGGCAATTTGTGCTGCTAATCTTTCGCCGGCAACAAACAAATGCCTAAGGTAGGCTTTGGTATAATGTAAATCTGCTTGGCAATTTCCATCGGCATCTAATGGAGAAAAATCATCTTTCCATTTTTCGTTTTTAATATTAATAATTCCTTGGCTCGTAAACAACATTCCGTTTCTTGCATTACGCGTAGGCATCACACAATCAAACATATCCACGCCAAGTGCAATACCTTCTAAAATATTCATTGGTGTTCCTACTCCCATTAGGTAGCGAGGTTTATCTTTTGGTAAAATATCGCAAACAATTTGGGTATGCTTATACATCTCTTCGGCAGGTTCACCCACAGAAAGACCGCCAATAGCATTTCCATCGGCGTTGTGCGATGCAATAGTTTCGGCCGAAATCATTCTTAAATCTTTGTAAGTGCTTCCCTGTACAATAGGAAACAATGTTTGTTCGTATCCATACAAAGAAGGCGTATTCGCTAAATGATTTTTGCATCTTTCTAACCATCTATGCGTCATTTCCATGGAACGTCTAGCATAGTTGTAATCGCAAGGGTAGGGGGTGCATTCGTCAAAAGCCATAATGATGTTTGCACCAATGCTTCGCTGAATATCCATTGAAACTTCTGGTGAAAAAAAATGCTTTGATCCATCAATGTGTGAAGTAAATTTTACACCTTCTTCATTTATTTTTCGGCTTTGCGAAAGAGAGTAAACTTGGTAACCTCCACTGTCGGTTAATATAGGACCTTTCCAGTTCATGAATTTGTGCAATCCTCCGGCTTTTTCTAAAACTTTTGTGCCTGGACGTAAATAAAGGTGGTAGGTATTTCCTAAAATTATTTTTGCTTTTACCTCTGTATCCAATTCATATTGATGAACAGCTTTAACAGTGCCCACAGTGCCCACAGGCATAAAGATGGGTGTAGGAATATCACCATGAGCTGTTTTTAATAGGCCGGTTCTTGCATTAGAGTTTTTATCGGATGTGTTTATTTTAAAATCCATTTATAGGATAGGTTAATTAGTAAATAGAGAGTATAAATTAAAACAAACTTCAATTTATTCATTTTCCCACATTGGAAAGTGCTCCAAATTTATTTTTCCTTCAAAGAAAAGTTTGGTACTTTTTTCAAACGATTTGGTGAAATCGCTAACAAAAAAATGATGAATGGGTTTGGAAGAACTGTTGTTTAAAAGATTTAATTGATTTAGTTTTTCTTTAAGTTTTAGGGCAACAATATCTGCCGAGTCAAGTATGTTTATCTGTTTTTGGTAGTATTCTGTTATTTCTTTTTTTATGAGTGGATAGTGTGTACAAGCTAAAATTAATGCATCTATTTTGTTTAATTTGGGTTTTGATAAATAAGAATTAATGATAGTTTTACTGATGTTGTTATTAAAAAAACCTTCCTCAATCATTGGTGCAAGCAATGGTGTAGCCAGTGAACTTACTTCAATTTCAGGATTAGAAAGTTTGATTTTTTTTGCATAAGCATCGGCTTTTATTGTTCCCTTAGTGCCAATTACTCCAATTTTTTTTGGATTTTGCAAGCAAACTTCTTCAACCACAGGGTCTATAACGTTAAAAACTAAAACCTTATTTTTTACGTGTTTCTTAACCACTTCATAAGCTATTGCAGAGGCCGTATTGCAGGCAATAACAATGGCTTTGCAGTTTTTGTCTATTAAAAAATCTGCTATTCTTATGGAATAATATTTTATAGAGTCTGGCGATTTATCTCCGTAAGGTAAATGTGCAGTATCGCCAAAATATACCAAGGATTCTTTGGGTAAATTTTTTTTAATTGCATTTGCTACAGTAAGCCCTCCAATACCTGAATCAAAAATTCCTATTGGAGATGAATTAAGTGGTTTCATGTAAGAGCAAATCTATAAAAAAAACCCGCTTTGAGGCGGGTTTCGAAATTATTTTTTTGGAGCCGGCGTTGGGGAAGAACCACCTGATGCAGGCGTTGCAGCCTCTGCACCTAAGTTTAGTTTTTTCTTCACTAAATTAAGGATATCGTCTGCTGGGTCGTTGTATAATACTGAACCTGAACTTGTATCTAATACTTGTTTGTATCCACTTTCTTTAGCAACATCTTCTATTGCTTTTTTTGCTTTTTTTACCATTGGTTCTAACAACTCATTTTGCTTTTTTTGCAAAGATTCTTGAGCTGTTTGTTGAAATTGTTTTATTCTATCTTCTAAATCTACCAATTCTTTTTGTTTGTCAAGCCTTACGGGCTCAGTCATTAATGATTCTTTTGATTGGTAATCGGACACTTTGCCTTCGTATTCGGCAGACATAGTTTTCATTTGACCGTCTAACTGTTTTGCATATTCTTGGATGTCTGTTTCTGCTTTTTTTCTTTCCGGCATTAATAGCAAAAGGTCGTTTAGGTTTACATAACCTGTTTTTTGAGCAAACCCACTGTTGCTAATCATCATTAAACCAAGACTGGCAATTAAAATTAATTTTTTCATTTATATATTTTTAAGTTTTTTCTCATTCTTTAAATGAGGTTGTTTTTAGGAGGGGCAAATATAAAAATAATTCGTTTAGATTATGAATTAAATTACTTTTTACCAGGTTCAGCATCTCCGCCTTGCATTTGGCCTTTTGGCATTCCACCACCCGATTCTGAAGCTCCTTTTCCGTCTGTTCCTTTGTTGCCTTTTTTGTAGCCCATGGCCAAAAGAATTGCATCGCTTTTATCGAATTTAGGGTTTGTATACAGCATGCTTAAATCACTGGATTTATCAAAGATTACAGCATAAGAACCTTTTGTTGCCATTTCTTTAAGTGCTTTGTATATTTTATCTTGAATGGGTTTAATTAGTTCTTGGCGTTTTTTAAATAAGTCGCCGTCCACACCAAATCTTGATTTTTGCAATTCTTTGGCTTCTTTTTCTTTGGCAATAATTTCACTTTCTCTTTTCCTCTTCATTTCTTCGGTTAGCAAAATTGATTCTGCTTGAAATGCTCTGTACATTTTATCTATTTCGGCATATCTTGCTTCAATTTCTTTTTGCCATTGAACAGAGATATTATCAATTTGCGACTGAGCTGATTTGTATTCGGGTATGTTGCTTAGTATGTATTCTGTATCCACATAAGCATATTTTTGAGCGAAAGCACCTAGTGAGGTGATTACTAAAAATGAGAGTAACAAAAGGTATTTTTTCATAGAATTATATTTTTAAAAATTAAATAAATAAAAATTGTGCCATAAATTATAAATCGCCAATATTTGCTCCAATGGTAAATTGAAAATGCCCTTTGCCAATTGCATTTCCTGGTTTATTCCAAGGATTATCAAATCCCCAGCCGTAATCCAATCCAAGCAATCCAAACATTGGCAAAAATACTCTTACACCTGCTCCAGCACATCTTGCCACATTAAACGGATTAAATTTAGGAGTGCTGTTCCAAGCGTTTCCTGCTTCTGCAAATGCAAGTGCAAATATTGTAGCACTTGGATTTAATGATATTGGGTACCTGAGTTCCATTACATATTTTGCAACTGCTACACCTCCGCTAATGCCTTCTGTGGCATCGCCGGCATTGGCAAATCCTCTGAGTGCAATAATTTCTCTACCGTCTAGAGCAAAGCCGGTAAGTCCGCTACCGCCCAACCAAAATCTTTCGAAGGGGGCATAGCCAATATTTTTGTTGTAAGCGCCTAGGATTCCTACTCCTGCTCTTAAATTCAACACCAATTTATTTGCAAGTTCGGTGAAGAAAGTACTGGAAAATTTCCATTTGTAGTATTCCACTAAAATTGGGTTATCGCTTTTGGTGCTGTAATAAGATTTTTGTTCGGCAACCGTTGCGTTAGTCCTAAATAAAGAATAAGGAGGAGTAATTTGTAGAGTGGTAGAAACAGTAGAGCCTGAACGTGGATAAATTGGTGCATCTACCGAAGAACGAGATAAATTTATTTTGTAGGATAAATTTCTAAATGTTCCATCAGAAACAGGGAAACTAATACCCGCAGTAAATTGCTTCAGGAAATATTGTTGCAAAGAAATTTCTTGGTACAATTGAAAAAAGTCATCAGGAACTTTTAGCCTTTTACCCAGTCCAATACTTACACCGGTTACGGTGAGTAATTGTCTGTTGGGATCACTTCTTCTTAGTTGAAGAGGATTTTGCCTGGTATGATAAACGGAAATGCTAAAAGAGTTAGGTTTTTTACCGCCTAACCAAGGTTCAACAAAGGATAAAGAATAATTCTGAAAAGCCAAACCGGTTGATTGTGCTCTTATGCTAAGCGCTTGGCCATCGCCTGCAGGCAAAGGTTTCCAGGCATCTTTGTGAAACATTCTTTTGGCAGAAAAATTATTAAACGATAATCCTAATGTTCCAACTAATGAACGATTTCCCCACCCTGCAGAAAGTTCTACTTGGTCGCTTGGTTTTTCTTCTACTGTATAATCAATATCAACTGTTCCTTCTGCCGGATTAGGTTTTGGACTTACACCAAGTTTTTGTTCATCAAAATACCTCAATTGTGCCAATTCTCTTTGAGTTCTGATAATATCCGATCTGTTAAAAAGTTGTCCCGGTTTGGTTCTAATTTCTCTCATCACAACTCTGTCGTTGGTTTTTGTGTTTCCAATAACATTCACTTTGTTTATTCTTGCTTGCTTGCCTTCATAAACTCTCATTTCTATGTCTATTGTGTCGTTTTCTGCCCTAACTTCAACCGGGTTCACCTGAAAAAACAAATAGCCATCGTCCATATACAAACTAGAAACATCTCTGCTGTCTTGGCTCATGTTTAACCTTTGGTCTAACAACGATTGATTAAAAACGTCACCTTTTTTTATACCTAAAATTGCATTGAGTTGCACCGAAGAATATTTTGTGTTTCCTACCCAAATTATATTTCCAAAATAATACTTTGGTCCTTCCTCCAGTTTAATGTCTAGGTTGATGTAGCCTTTTTCTACTTTGTAAATTGTATCACTTATTAATTTTGCATCTCTAAATCCTTTTGCATTGTATTTTTCTAGTATTTTTTCTTTGTCCTTTTCAAAATTTTCTTCTAGGTATTTAGATTGCTTAAAAACATTCCACCATTTGTATTCTTTGGTTTCTTTCATGTAACGCTTAAGTTTGCGATTACTGATCAGAGAATTGCCCCAAAAATTAATTTTTTTAATTCTAACTTTTTTATTTTTTTTGATATTAATAAATAGTATAACTTGGTTTTGAGCAGTTGTATCGGGCTTTTGAGTAATGGATATTTCGGCATCTAAATAACCTTTATCAATAAAAAATTCTGAAACCCTGTTTTTTGTGTTAACTACTAAATTTTCAGTAACAATTTTTCCTCTTATTAATTTTATTTTTTCTCGAACATCATCTGCTAAACCTTTTCTAATACCTGATATCTGGAACTTAGATAATCTTGGTCTTTCTTCTAGTTGTATGTTTAAAAATATTTTTTTTCCTATAATTTTTGTAACGTAAATAGTAACATCAGAAAACAAATTTAGGTCCCAAAGATTTTTTACTGCTTTAGAAATTTTTCCTCCGGGCACACTAATTTCTTCTCCAATTATTAAATCAGTAGATTGAATAAGTACATTTTTGTCTAAATAATCACTACCATCTATGGTGATTCCTCCAATCTCGTATTCTTTTGGATTGTTGTAATCTATTTCAATTTCATCGCTGGAGATTATTTGAGAATTTGCCCTTGTAAAAAGCAGGGTAAATAGCAACACTGAAAATAGTAAGAATTTTATTTTCATCTATTCTGTTAATTGCTCGCTAGTTTTACCAAATCTTCTTTCTCTTTTTTGATAGTCGACAATGGCATCAAAGAAATCTTGTCTTTCAAATTCAGGCCATAGTTTGTCTGTAAAATAAAGTTCGGCATAAGATAATTGCCACATCAAAAAATTACTTATTCTGTGTTCACCGCTGGTTCTAATCATCAATTCAGGATCGGGAATGTTAGAGGTAAATAAATATTTTGGAATGGTTTCTTCTGTTATTGAATCAATAGAAATTGCCCCATTTAATACATCGTTTGCAATTGCTTTTGCCGCAAATGTAATTTCTTGTTTGGAGCTGTAGCTCAATGCTAAAACTAAAGTAAGTCTATCGTTGTTTTTTGTATTATCTATTGCACTCATCAATTCGTTGTAGCATTCGTTTGGCAATGACTTTAAATCGCCAATGGCCATCAAACGAATTTTATTTTTATTTAGTGTGTCAAGTTCAGAATTTATTGTGCTTACCAGTAAAGACATCAAAGCATTAACTTCTTCTTGAGGTCGGTTCCAATTTTCGGCAGAAAAAGCATACATGGTTAAATATTCAATTCCAAGTTCTGCTGCAGCTTCGGTACATTCCTTTACAGAACGCACTCCATTTTGATGACCAAATACTCTTTGTTCTCCTTGTTGTTTTGCCCATCTGCCATTTCCATCCATTATTATGGCAACGTGTTTGGGTAATTTTTGGAGATTTATTCTACTGTCTAAACTCATAATTCCGCAAATTTAGCAATACCTTTTAATTTGACTTACTTATTATTAACTTTTGAAGAAACAAAAAGTCCTTAAATTAATAGAAAATAGGTATTGATCTTACTTTTTATCTTTTTTGTTGTTGTGGTTGGCGTTGAGTCCGTTTACCACCTCTTTGGTAATGTCTAAACTATCGTGTGCAAATAATATTCCGCCACCTCTTGTGTAACCTAATATATAGTTATACGGTGTGTTGATGTATGCAACTCTTAAATAGTCTGTAATATTTTTTGTGATTTGTTCGTTTTTGTCTTGCTCAGATTTCATTAGTCTCTCTTGCATTTGGTCTCTAAATTCGCTAAGTTTTTGTTCTTTTAAAAGCAGTTCTTGTTGTTGCTTAATGCCTTCTTCTTCACTTAGTCGTTGAGCAATTTCTCTAAAGTTCTGTTCTTCGTTTGCCAATGCCTGGTATTTTTGTGCAAATTCTGCTTCGGCCTGATTTCGTTGGTTCAACAATGTTTTCTTTATCTCTTTAACGTATTCGTAATTTTCCCAAAGAGAATCGGTATTAATGTAAACCAATTTAGAAGATTTGAGTTCTATTTTAGGGCTTACTATACTTTCTTTTTGATTGGTGTTTGATTGACCTGAAAAATGAAGAAAAAATAAAACTGCAAGAGCAATTCCAAAGATGATATTGGCTATTAATTGAGTATTTTTCAAATTGTATTGTTTTATTTTCTTTTGTTTTCGATTGAAATCTGGCGGTCTAAAAATTCACCAATTTTTTCTACTGGAATTCTTTTGGCTAATATTTTTTTGTTTTTATCTAAGATATAAAGCACCGGAGTAGAATGTATGTCGTATATTGATCTGAAAGGATTTTGTAGTTCAATGTCAGCAACATTTATCCAATTTAATTTTTCTTTTTGTATAAACTCTACCCACTTTTTTCGCTCTGTTTCGGTACATACCGCATACACTTGAACATCTTTAGCATTTATGCCGCCGGAAAATTCAGAATAAAGTTTAGGAATTTCTTTTTTACAATGAGAGCAATCTGGATCCCAGAAAGCCAAAATGGTAAACCTGTTTTTTAGATTATACAAAGTTTGGTATGTTCCAGTAGTGTCCTTTAGTGTAAGGTTTGGAGCTGTTTTTCCTAATAAAAGCGGCTTTAACTTATCTGAACGGTCTTTTATTTTAAAAAGTGTTACTGAATCTGCCCAAAATGCCTGGTTGGTTTTGTAATATTTTTCTACCATGTCCACAAATACTGCATCCATTCCCATGATGTTTGATTTTTCGTAATTGCTTGTAAAATATACAACACAATATTTGAAAATCTCTTTGTTTGCTTTTGCTTTGTCGCAAATTTCAATACAAGATTTAGAAATAGAATCTGGAATTTGAAAGGTTAGATTTTCTACATAATTTTTTATCCTACCATGAAGTATTGGAGTTCTTAATAGCCAATCATTGGCAAAATTCATGTTATCAAAATAGTGCTTTCTATAATAGTTGAACTGGAATGTTGAATCTTTTCTTCCATTTGAAAGAACCGGTATTTCGGGTATTTCAGGATCGGTGGATGCTAAAAATATATCACTTAAGAAGTTTTTTGGGTTTTTTGCGATAAAATCTTTTTTGTAATTTTTTACTTGAGTATCTATCTCACCGCCTGTTTTTTTAGCAAGTTCAATAGAATCTTTGGGAGTTTCTTTTCTTTCGATAATTCTTTTTAATTGTTCCATTTTACGACCCTTATCATCAATAAACTTAAGGTAGTCATAAAAAAGCATATTGTCTTTGCTGTCTTTTACTTTCATGCTGTAAATAAAATCAAGTGTATCTGTTTCTAGAGAGAATTCTTGATTTTCGGTAACTAAAAACTCAAAGTATTTTTTATTGGGTAGAATTGCCAAATAAATTCCGCCATTAAGTTTTTCGTTGCCAGAAAAAATTGCCTGACCTTTAGAATCTATCCTTACGGTATCTGTTACATACTGTTTGTCGCCAAAATGATTTCCGAGCATAAGAACAGTATCCTTTAAACCATTTACTTTAACTTTTATTAAATATCCTTTGCTATTTGTTGCCCATGCAGTGTAGTTGCAAAAAAAACAAATTGCTGCTAAAAATAATTTTGTTCTCATTTAATAAAATAAAAATTTAAGAAGCACAAAATTATAGGAATGAAACAAGGATAAAATTAATAATTGTTAATCCTTAACGGAGGTCAATAATTTCGTACTTTGGATAGGATTTTCCGTTAAAGGCAAAAACATCATCTGCCACATCGGAATTGGGAGTAAAATTTTTGATGGTATAAGTTGTTTGAGTTCCGTCTTTTCCGAATATTACAAAGCTTGTTACTTGATTTTTAGCTTTGTCGATATTTAAAATTAGGGTATGAAAGTTTTTTTTCTTGGGTTCGTTTGGAAATAGTTTTACTTGGATAGTAGTTGAGCCATTCTTTAATTTTTCTTCTTTTACAAATTCATATTTGAACCCTTTTTCATAAATGGTAAAAATATTTGCCGGTGAAATTTGATCCTCAGATTTTTTTTCATCTGCATTGTTAATCTGCACTTCTTCGGCGTCTTTCAATACTGTATAAATAGTTTTTGAATCATTAATAATTATCTGGTTAGCAATATCTAATTTATATTTTGCTCCTTTTATCCAGATTTTGCCTTTTTGAACATCTTTGGTTTTAGCAACTTTATTTTCTGCCAAAATAATGAACTCAGAAACAATTGTTTTATACTGTTTTGTTTTTATGCTTAACTCATCTAATATTTTTTTTGCTTTGGTGTCAATTTTGGGCGCTTGATTTTGACCATTAGATGTTATTGCTGAAAAGAATAAAATGGTTACCAATAATTTTCTTAAAATAGTTTTCATTTAATTTTTAAATTTTAATTTCAGTTACTTTGATAAAGAAATAGATGAAAGGTTTAATTTAAAATATCAAAGGTCTTGCCAAAATAACGATAAAATTTTAAATCAAATTCTTTTCTTGTAAAAATTCTTCCAGTGATTGTTCTGTTGGAAAGAGTACCTGCCTGGCTTTACTTCCTTCGTTTGGCCCAACAATTCCTGCCGCTTCCAACTGATCAACAATTCTTCCGGCCCTGTTGTAGCCAAGTTTTAATCTTCGTTGAATTAATGAGGTAGAACCTTGCTGGTGCTGAACAATTATTCTTGCAGCTTCAACAAAATATTGGTCACGTTGAGACAAATCAATTTCCTCTTTCTTTTCTCCTGCTTCTTCTCCCGAAAATTCAGGCAATTCGTAGGCATGTGGGTAACTTCTTTGTTTGCCTATAAATTCTGCTATTCTCTCTACCTCTGGCGTATCTACAAAAGCACATTGAATTCTAATTAAATCATTACCTGTAGACAAAAGCATATCGCCTCTCCCAATTAACTGGTCAGCCCCAGAACCGTCTAAGATGGTTCTACTGTCTATTTTAGAACTTACCCTAAATGCAATTCTTGCGGGGAAATTGGCCTTTATAGTTCCTGTTATAATATTAACGGATGGCCTTTGCGTTGCAATTACTAAATGTATTCCTATTGCTCTTGCCAATTGCGCCAATCGTGCTATAGGCATTTCTACTTCTTTTCCGGCAGTCATAATTAAGTCGGCAAATTCATCTACCACCAAAACTATGTAGGGCAAATACCTGTGGCCTTCTTTAGGATTTAATCTTCTGGAAATAAATTTAACATTGTATTCTTTTAAGTTTCTTACTTGTGCATCTTTTAGCAATTCATACCTGTTGTCCATTTCTATGCACAAAGAATTAAGCGTATATATTACTTTTTTTGTGTCGGTAATAATTGCTTCGGAAGAGTCGGGTAGTTTTGCTAAAAAATGTTTTTCAATTATGTTAAACAAAGTTAGTTCTACTTTTTTTGGATCTACCAATACAAATTTAATTTGCGAAGGATGTTTTTTAAACAATAGAGAGACTAAGATTGCATTTAAGCCTACCGATTTCCCTTGCCCTGTTGCACCTGCCATTAATAAGTGTGGCATTTTGGCAAGGTCGGCAATAAATATTTCGTTAGAAATTGTTTTCCCCAACGCAATTGGCAATTCAAAATCTGTTTTCTGAAATTTTTCTGAAGCAATGATGGACCTCATAGAAACAATTTCGGGTTTTTGATTGGGAACCTCTATACCAATTGTTCCTTTGCCCGGAATAGGAGCAATAATTCTAATTCCTAGTGCCGAAAGACTCAGTGCAATATCATCTTCGAGGTTTTTAATTTTTGAAATTCTAACTCCTGGTGCAGGATTTATTTCATATAAAGTTACTGTTGGCCCAATGGTTGCAGAAATTTTTGATATCTCTATTGAATAATTTTTAAGCGTTTCAATAATTCTATCTTTGTTTAAGGTGAGCTCTTCATTGTTGATGACAATATTATCTGAGCCCCTTATGTCTAGCAGTGTTACTGGTGGATATTCGTAATTGGACAAATCTAATTTTGGATCATATTCTCCTAACTCCTCCAATAATGTTGGAATTGAAACTATTTTTTGTGTATCAAATTCATCAATTACAGGCAAACTATTGTCTTCTGCACTTTCCTCCTTTTCTAAAATTGTTTCAATCTTTTGTGGTTCAATTTCAAAAACTACTTCTTCATTAATTTCAACTTTTTCGTTGCTGGAATTCGTAATTTCCAATGTCACCTTTTCAGTTTTAATTGAATTTTCTAAGCTGGATTTTTCGTTTGCTTTCTTTTTTAACAGAGAAGGTTCATTTGGGTTTTTTAAGTTGCTAAATCTATCGTTTTCACTTGTAGCTTTTTCATGCATTAATTCAATTTCATTCTCTTCATCCTCTTTTTTTTCATCTTCAAAAACTTCATCTTTAGCAGCGTTACTCTCTCTGGTTATTAATTTTTGAAAAACTGATTTTTGAAATAAATGGTTAAAATAATATATTAAAGTGATAGAAACAGCAGCTATAAGCGCTATTGCTGTTCCAATGTTTCCTATTGTTGCTATTAACCACTTTGATGTTTGAAGTCCAACAACACCGCCTAAATAAAAATAATTTTCTTTGAAAATATATCCCAAAGAAATAGAAGTTAGAATCATTACTATTAAACTGTTGAATATAAGTTTAGAAATAGGAATGAGAGTTTTATTGAAGAGCAGTTTAAATCCAATTACAAAAAATATGATAATCCAAATAAAAGCGCCAATGCCAAAACCGTTTGTAATAAAACTATGCGAAAGCATGGCACCTAATTTTCCTAACCAGTTTTCTATTTTAATTTCTGAGGAGGACATTAAATTCCAAAACCCACTTAATACTTTATCTTGATCTTTTTGCCAAGTAAAGAAAAATGAGAAAAATGCGATAAAGAGATAGACAGAAAATGTAAGAAAAATTATACCAAGAGAGCGCTTGAATTTTTGGTTGGTAAAAAAATTAACAAATCCACTGGTATCTTTATTGTTTTTATTATCAACGTTTGTTTTTATTGCATCAACGTCTTCCTTAGCAGAAACTTTTTGACTATCTGCTGCCTCTTTTTTGTTATTTTTAAATTCGTTAGACATTCATCCAATTTTCTACAAAACTAATTTCTAAATGCAATAAATACTCTTATTTTTAATTTAAGGATTAACAACTGATAGTTGAAAAAATTGTTCGATTGTTTACTGTCCAAATATCTATTGCTAATTTTCTTACTGCACACTAAAAAATATGTAGTAGAGAGAGGGCAA
>CAIMMJ010000109.1 GCA_903842515.1 uncultured Bacteroidota bacterium
TAAAATACCGAGAATAAAAGACACAAAAACTAAACAAAAGCTGAAACCGACACGAAAGATCGTCGAATTTGAGATCGAAACGTACCAAGGGTTGGAACGACATGAGTTCAAAAAACTCTTAGAGATTGCCCTCAAAAAGTCTCCTTTTCAGTTTGGAGGTACAATGTTCGATCAAATAGATGGCGTTGCGATGGGCTCACCATTAGGCCCTAATACATCCAATAAGTTCATGATATGGTTTGAAGAAAAGTATATGGACATTATCGAACGATATGGCGTCTTTCTTTGGATTAGGTTTGTTGATGACGTCTTTATTCTCATCGATGATAACGATAACTTTGATAGGGCTAAGGAATTGATTAAAATTCTAAATAGTAAACATAAAAACATTGAGTTTACTATGGAAACGGAATCCAATAATGAACTCCCCTTTTTAGACGTTTTAATTAAACGTGACAATGATGGCTTCCAAACAAGTGTTTACCGTAAAACAACTTTCACGGGCACTTACATGAACTGGAAAAGCCTATCACCAAGAACTTATAAGATAGGTCTAATAAATTGTCTTTTAAATAGAGCGTCAAAAATCTGCTCTACTAAGAAACTTTTTAATGAAGAAATCTCTAAAATCAAAAAGATTCTTCTTAAAAATGGTTATCCATCGAAGTTAATCTGTAACAAAATACAGGACTTTCTTAAGAAAATGGAGTTCCCTAAAACACCCAATGAACTTCCTGACCCTAAGGCCCAACCTAAACGAGTGGTCTATCTTGTCCTGCCCTATTATAATGGCGCTGAGGAGCTTAAAAAGAAAATAACGGATTTAGTTCGTAGTTCTTTTCCTGAAGTCGACTTCAGACTCATGTTTAAAGCCCATGACACTTTGGGTCGCCATTTTAATCATAAAGATAAAACCCAAAAAGCAATGAAGTCGAAAATCGTCTATAGGCTTAATTGCTTGGACTGCGAGAAATTTTATGTTGGTCAATCGATTAGACATGTGTGTAAACGTAAAGAGGAACACATGGGCGACCAAGACTCAAGCGTTTACAAACACGCTAGAATAGGCCATAGAATCGATTGGGACAACATGGAAATTCTCGATACTGCACGAGATCAAAGAAGACTTTTGCTAAAAGAAATGTTACATATTAATAAATTAAAACCTGAGTTAAATGTCCAAAAGAGCTCGAAATTATTCAGCTTAATCATCGGTAATAAAGGGAATACAGGCTGATTCAACACTGAGTAAACTTAATTCTGTTTATTATTCATTATTTTATTTTGATATATAAACATAATTAAAAATTCTTGTCATTTTGATTTTATTTTATTTTAAAAAGTTTTAAAGTTTTGTTATTTAATTAGCTTTATTTTAATATTTTTTCGACTAACATTGTAGTGTAAAATTATTTTCTTTATGATTTAGATATTCTCGCCGACGATGGTCAAACTATGACCGAAACGTACGATGTTTTTTCTTAGTTACTTTTGAATAAATTTTCGTTAAAACTCAATAAAATTTAATAAAAATACAATTTTTATTTTACAATGGTTTTTAAACGTCGTAAAGACATCCTCGTCGATAGAAAAGACAAAGGTTTGTTTAATAAAATTTAAATTTTCAAAATTAAATTTAGGTAAAATAATTCATTCAGTCATTTTTAATAAAACAAATAAAATTGATCTCACGGTAATTCCAACGGAAAGTTACCTAATAATAACAGTATATTGTTATTATCAAATGAATGAATGAAAAAACATTTGAACTTATTTAGAAAATATATGACTTTAAGCCTAATTCATTCATTCATATATTCATTTTTGATAAAACAAATA
>CAIMMJ010000110.1 GCA_903842515.1 uncultured Bacteroidota bacterium
CGACTATTGTAACTAATTGGCTGAGAAGAAATGCTAATGTTTAGTAGGGTAATTGAACCTTGAACAATTGAATTCTTTTTGATTTTTAAGAACAATCCCTCTGCAAAATTTGAGGTGTTTAATGCAACTAAGGGGTCGGAATCTGTATGAGCAATCTTTCCAAAATGTGTTTCAATTTGTTTAGGATATTTTTGCAGCGCTGAGTTAAAGTCTAAAAATTCAAAAGCAGCATGTTCAATATTACTGGATAAATCAAATCTGAGGCTACCGTTTACAACAACAAATAAAACTGATTCATTAGAAATTAAATAGTTACTTTTTGTGTTTTCAATTAACGTATTTAGCGCTTCCGAAGAATATTGTGAATCATTTAAAAAACCCTGATTCCAAACTTTTTCTACATCGCAATATTTGTACTCTTCGTTTTTCTTATTTGGAAAAGAAACAACTTTTTCTGCTTTTATTTTTTTTTGTACTTCAGTAATCACATCCATTAATTCTATTCTGTTTTTTGTTGGATAAATTTATTCTCTACTGCTTAAGCAATTGTTTCTCCTAATTCTTCTTTTATCCAGTCGTATCCCTTTTCTTCTAGTTCAAGCGCTAGCTCTTTTGTTCCTGACTTTACAATTCTTCCTTTATACAAAACATGCACAAAATCCGGAACAATATAATCTAACAATCTTTGGTAATGAGTAATTACTACAAATGCATTTTCTTTTGTTTTTAACTGATTTACTCCGTTTGCAACTATCCTTAATGCATCTATATCTAAACCAGAATCTGTTTCATCTAAAATAGCTAATTTAGGTTGAAGCATGGCCATTTGAAAAATTTCGTTTCTCTTTTTTTCTCCTCCACTAAATCCTTCGTTCACGCTTCGGTTCGCCAGCTTTCCGTCTAGCTCTACTAATTTCTGTTTTTCTTTTACCATGTTCAAAAATTCTCTGGGCTCAATAGAACCAAGTCCTTTATGAGCTCTAATTTCGTTTATGGCAGTTTTTAAAAAATTAATATTGCTCACACCGGGAATTTCTACCGGATACTGAAAGGCAAGAAAAATTCCTTCTCTTGCTCTTACTTCTGCTTGCATTTCTAATAGGTCTTTCCCCTCAAACGTAACCTCTCCTTCCGTTACTTCAAACTCATCTTTTCCGCTTAATACTGCCGATAAAGTGCTTTTTCCAGAGCCGTTTGGTCCCATTATAGCATGAACTTCTCCTGCCTTAATTTCTAAATTAATTCCCTTTAATATTTCTTTGCCTTCTACCGAAGCTTTTAAGTTTTTTATAGATAACATTGTTTTTAAATTAATTTTTTTATCCTACCGAACCTTCTAAACTCACCGATAAAAGTTTTTGTGCCTCCACGGCAAACTCCATTGGCAAATGATCAAATACATCTTTGCAATAGCCATTAACAATTAATCCTATTGCTTTTTCAGTATCTATTCCTCTTTGTTTGCAATAAAATATTTGGTCTTCGCCAACCTTAGACGTTGTTGCTTCGTGCTCTACAACTGCTGTATTATTGCCTATTTCTATGTAAGGAAAAGTATGTGCTCCACACTTATCTCCCATGAGCAAACTATCGCACTGACTAAAATTTCTGGCATTATCGGCACTCTTGTGAATTTTTACCAATCCTCGGTATGAATTATTGCTAAAGCCACAAGAAATTCCTTTGCTTATAATGGTTGATTTTGTGTTTTTGCCAACGTGAATCATTTTTGTTCCGGTGTCGGCCTGCTGCAAATTGTTGGTAACAGCCACACTGTAAAATTCACCAATTGAATTGTCTCCTTTTAAAATTACTGAGGGATATTTCCAGGTAATAGCAGACCCTGTTTCTACTTGTGTCCAACTAATTTTAGAGTTATTTCCTAAACAAATTCCACGCTTGGTTACAAAATTAAATATTCCTCCTTTACCATCTTTATCGCCGGGGTACCAGTTTTGAACGGTACTGTATTTTACCTCAGCATTTTTATGTGCAACAATTTCTACAACAGCTGCATGCAATTGGTTTTCGTCTCTCATAGGTGCAGTGCAGCCTTCGAGGTAACTAACATAGGCATCGTCTTCGGCCACAATTAATGTTCTTTCAAATTGCCCTGTGCCGGCACTGTTTATTCTAAAGTACGTTGATAGTTCCATTGGGCACCTTACGCCTTTTGGAATAAAACAAAATGAGCCGTCGGTGAATACAGCACTGTTTAATGCTGCATAAAAATTATCGGTATAAGGAACAACAGTTCCCATGTATTTTTGTACTAATTGGGGATGGTCTTGAACCGCTTCGCCAAAACTGCAAAAAATAATTCCAAGCTCAGCCAATTTTTCTTTGAAAGAAGTTTTTACGGAAACGCTGTCCATCACAAAATCTACTGCAACTCCAGAAAGTCGTTTTTGTTCTTCTAGAGAAATACCTAGTTTTTCGAACGTTTTTAGCAATTCAGGGTCAACTTCGTCAAGGCTATTGAGTTGTTTTTTTTGTTTGGGTGCAGAATAGTAAATACAATCTTGAAAATCGGGTTGTTTGTAAGTTACATGTGCCCATTTAGGTTCGGTTAAACTGCACCAATGTTTGTAAGCCGTTAACCTGTAATCTAACATCCATTGCGGTTCATTTTTTTTTGACGATATAAACTTAATGATGTCTTCGTTTAAACCCTTTGGAGCATTGTCAGACTCTATGTTGGTTACAAAGCCGTACTTATAGTCGCCTTGTGTAATTTCATCAATTATCTCCATCAATTATACCGAAAAGCTTTCTCCGCAACCGCATGTTCTGGAAGCATTGGGATTATTAAATACAAAGCCTTTTCCATTTAATCCACCAGTAAAATCCAGCTCGGTTCCAATTAAATAAAGAAAAGATTTTTTATCCACAGCAATCTTAATTCCCTTGTCTTCAAAGATTTGATCGCCCTCTTTTGCAGTGCCATCAAATTCTAATTTATAAGAAAGCCCACTGCAGCCACCACCTTCAACACCAACTCTAATTAAACTATTTGTAGGTCTATTTTCTTCTTTGAGCAAATCCAAAACTCTGCTTTTTGCAGATTCTGAAACAGTTATCATAATATTTGTTTTTTTATTTAGAATTAATCTAATTATGGACAAAAGTACACAAATTAAGTTTTTGTTGAACAAATTATCACAATTTACTAACAAATATTAATCAAAAAAGTTTGAAATAGACTTGAGAGAGATGAATTGAAAACAAAGTTCAACAGATTTAGCAAAGCTATACCACTCTGCTACAGTAGAAGGCACAAAGAAAATTTAAGAGCAAAATTTAGCACGAGGAATCCTTTGTGAAACTTGGTGAAATAGCTATACCACTCCACCACTTAGGAAAACTCAAAGAAAATTCAAGAGAAAACTGTTGAATGTCCAATCCTTTGTGAAACTTTGTGACTCCTTTGTGGAACTTTGTGGAATAGCTATACCACTCCACCACGACAGAAAACACAAAGAAAATTTAAGAGCAAAATTTAGCATGCCCAATCCTTTGTG
This sequence comes from uncultured Bacteroidota bacterium, assembly GCA_903842515.1. Taxonomy (GTDB): domain Bacteria; phylum Bacteroidota; class Bacteroidia; order UBA4408; family UBA4408; genus CAIMMJ01. The sequence goes on from CAIMMJ010000110.1 coordinate 3,522, forward strand.
AAACTTTGTGCATCCTTTGTGAAACTTTGTGAAATAGCTATACCACTCCACCACTTAGGAAAACACAAAGAAAAAATACCACTCCACCAATTAGGAAAACTCAAAGAAAATTCAAGAGAAAACTGTTGAATGTCCAATCCTTTGTGAAACTTTGTGACTCCTTTGTGGAACTTTGTGGAATAGCTATACCACTCCACCATTTAGGA
>CAIMMJ010000111.1 GCA_903842515.1 uncultured Bacteroidota bacterium
GCCACCTTTCTGTCGTCTTCGTTAAACGTCATTCCTTCGCCGGCATAGCTTATAAATCTTGCAATGTCGTGGTTTCCGGTAATGTTTCCCATTAAATGGTGGCTACCATAATAATTAAATGTCTCTAAAACTGAATTTTTTAGTTTGGTAAAATCGCTGTTGCTGTTTGCAAATGTTTCTCTTGCATCAAAATAAGTGTTAAAGTCGAACTGAGCATCTTGCTGACCGCTGTTTACATAGGTTCCAATAAGTTCTCTGCTCCCGAATGTTTCGCCAATTTGAAAAATTTCTTTGTCAGGAAAAGTGGTTTTTAATTTTAAAGTTAGTACTCTCCAAAAATCTTCAGATACATGTTTAGTAGCGTCATGCCTAAAACCGTCGAGCTGGTAGTTTTTTATCCACCAAACTGCAGAATCTGCCATAGCATTTATTACTTGTGGTTTGCTGTAATCTAAGTCGGGCAAAAAAGTATCAAACCAAGTTGTAAGTCTTTGGTCGTCCCAAATTCTTATATTTTTTTTACCATCAGGCAAATCAATTGGTGTTGTCCAGTCTTTGTGGTTTTTATACAATGGATGTTCTTCGTGAACATGATTTGCTACAAAGTCTAAAAGTATTTTTATTCCATTTTTATGAGCTTCTGCCACCAATTCTTTTAATTCTGCGTCAGTGCCAAAACGCTTATCTATTTTGCTCGAAGAAATAGGCCAATATCCATGGTACCCGCTGTATTTCCTTTTTGGCTCAGGATATTCTACATAGCCAATTTCGGGATTTTGAACAATGGGGGAAATCCAAATTGTATTAATTCCTAAATCTTTAAAATAACCGTCCTTTATTTTTTTTGTGATACCTGCTAAATCTCCACCCTGGTAATTGGCTCTAACATCAATGTCTTTGTCTTTAACAGGTTTATCGTTTTCTTTATTTCCATTGTTAAACCTATCTACTAATGCAAAATACATAGACATGTTGTATTTGCTTTTTCTAACATAGCTTGTATCAACTTTTCCATCTACAACCGGAATCAATAGATCATTGCTGCTTCCTATTCTGTTGTAACTAAAAATTCGTAACCAGTTTACTCCTTTTGCAGGAGAATTTACTTGAATAGAAAAGCCCAAAGAATCTTTTTTTACTGCTCCATTTTCTAAAGTTTGGTTGTTTATAAATGCAATAATTGTATCTGTTGGCATTCTGTTTAGAGGTTTAATGTAAACAGTATTTCCAATAAATTTTTCTGCCATAATGCTTGGGAAAATTTCAAACGGTTTTCCAATTTTTAATACCGAATTGTAAGCACCAGATCCATTAGAAACAGAATCTTTGTTGTTTCTATCTATGCTCCACTTTCCATCTAAAACCATTTGGTAAGAGTAGCTGCCCGGATTTAGATTTAAAATTCCTATCCATTTTCCATTGTTAAAATTTAAAGGTGTTTTGTCTGCACTCCAAGAATTAAAATCACCGGCAATAGAAACTTTTTTATACTCTTTTCCTTTTGCATCAAAAGAAATAACTTTTATCTCTTTTCTTGATTTCTGAACAAGAATTGCTTCACTTTTTCCTTTGCTCCAAACTCTCATCACACTAAGAGCCGGAACTTTTGTTGGGTTAGGGAGAATAACAACTTTATTGGTTTTGGCAACATAATTTTTTTTCATAGAAGGATGCACACTTACTGAATCAATAATTGAAACATCAGTAACGTAATCGTTTAACAAAACTTCTGTTGCTCCCATTTGTAGGGTAATTGGCGATGCAATACCTTTAATTATTTGTGCCTTAGCAAATTTTGTAAAACCGGTTAATGCCATGCAACATGTAATTCCAAAAATTATTTTTTTATTCATTTAACTGATAGTAATAATTTGTTTTTACAAAAATGTACATTTGACACCATATATCAAAAAGCTATGAAACTAAACGACACATTTACACACGATTTTTTATACAGCCAAAAGGATGTAGAAGATTTTGCAAGAGTTACCGGTGATAACAACCCGGTGCACATAAATGCAGAATATGCAGCAACTACCATGTTTAAAGTGCCAATTATGCATGGAATGTTAGGAGCTGCTTTGTTTTCTAAGATTCTTGGAACATTATTCCCTGGCGAAGGAACCATTTATTTGGGGCAAAATATTCAGTTCTTAAAACCCATGTATGCAGGAAAAACTTATCAGGCGGTACTTACAGTTAAGGAAATAAACTTAGAAAAAAATCGTGCAGTAATTGAAACAAAAATTATAGATCCCGAAACTCAAAAGGCAACAACTGTTGGCGAGGCAAACGTGATGAACGTAAATGTGATTAAATAATAGTGTTTTAATCTTTATTTTTTTTGTTTATCCAATTTCTCCTATAACTTTATAGAATATATTTACCACGTTCAGCAAGAATAAAAAAAGAATTTTGCTCGCAGGTGCTCTAAGTGAAATTGGAACTGCACTGTATAAAAAATTATTTTCAGACGGGTTTGGTGTAATCGTAAATTATAGCGATTAAAAAAAGTCAGAGCTTGGCACCAAGTATTAAAATAGCCTTGTATAGATATTGTAGCTCACATATCGTTTGGCAGATTAGGCGGCACTCACGAAGTTGCACATCTAGTAAGTTTTTTGGCCAGCGAACAATCAAGCTTCAGAAGAGACACAAGCATGAGCATAAATGGAGGACCGCACGTGTATTAAAAAAATTTGTACTTTTACTTATCAGCTAAAACAATATTCTATGAAAAAATATCTTCTAGTGCTAACACTCTTTAATGCTGTTTTTTGTTTTTCTCAAACTTCCATCTATCATCCTTTCCCTGATTCTGGGGCAGTTTGGAACGTAATTCGTCCCAGCGGTTGCGGACATGCAAACCATTCTTTTCAAATGCAAGGAGAAGAAATTATTAATGATACTGTTTACAGTAGAATAGTTGTTCCGCAAGTTATACATAGTGCATATATGTGTAGCGGATTTGAAACATATAGCGAGCCAGGCTATTTTGCTGGTTTAATAAGACAAGACACATTACAAAAAAAAGTATATTATAGATACAATAACAGAGATACCTTGCTGTATGATTTTACAATGGAAATTGGCGACACAGTTAAAAGCTTTCTTTCAAATGGAGATTTTTTTCAACCGGATGTAGTATTATCTATTGATTCAGTTTTAATTGGAAATAGTTACAGAAAAAGGTGGTTAACAAATCAAACTTATCAAATTTATTATATCGAGGGAATTGGGTCTACATTTGGTTTGTTAGAACCAAGTATGGGTGGTATAGTTTGTCCACCAAGTCCGGAGTTAAGATGTTTTAGTCAAAATTCTACTGTTCTTTATCCAGCTGGCATACAAAGTTGCTCATATCCTTGCAATGCCTTTTTTTATCTGTACAACGAAGATCCTGCAAATCAAAATTTTTTAGCAGTAAGTCAAAATTCAGGAATGCCTCCATTCAGCTACATCTGGAGCTGGGGCGATGGAACATCAGACTCAACAAACAATCCTTCACATATTTATCAAGAAGCTGGTCAGTATCAAATTTGCGTTTCAATTATTGACAGCGAAAATTGCACTTCATCTTATTGCGATACAGTTTATTTTCAGGCAAATCCTACTTCACAAATGATTTCTGTAAATGTTGTAAACTGGAGGTCTTCATCCATTGAGTCTATAGGTTTAGAAGAAAGCAAAATTAACTTATTTCCAAATCCAGCTTCAAACTTATTAACGATAAAAACTAAACTCAAACAAATTTATTTATGTGATTTAACAGGAAAAATAATTTTAATTTTAGAGGTAAATAATGGTGAAAGAGTTGTAGATATTTCATCCATTGAAAATGGAATATATTTTATTAGCAATGGTAAAAACAAAGGATCAAAACTCATTGTACACCATTAAAATTTTTAATTACTATTAATTATTTTCAATATAAATTAATCATATTCTTCTATTTTCTAGTTTTTCTTGAACCGCTACAAGCCCTTACTTTTAGTTACACTATTATTTGTTTTTATACTTGCAATTGAATTTTTTTTAAGATCCTATCGTGTAAAAAACTTCAAAAAGTCTAGCTACTTGTACTCCATTTTTATGGAAGAAAAAAAAAACAAAAACATTTTCTAATAAAAGTGAAGCAGACTTACCTCTAAAAGTTAGTGCAATTGATACACTTAAAAAAATTGTACTAAACGATACCATTTTTTTGAAAGATTTTGGAACCGATTCAATAAAAAACATTGAGTTATTCTTTGAAAAAATAAAAAACAAACAAAAGAAAATAAGAGTTGCTTACTTTGGAGATTCAATGATAGAAGGTGATTTAGTTACGCAGGATTTACGCAAAAGTTTTCAGGATTGGTTGGGTGGTTCTGGGGTTGGATTTGTTCCAATTACGAGTATTACTGCAGGATTTAGACAAACTATCATCCACAAATTTTCTGAAAATTGGAGCAACTCAAACTTGGTTGATTACAAAAGAAACTCAGAATTTCCTCCGGGAATTTCGGGTTATACTTATATTGCAAATGCCAGTCAACCTGCTTTTGCAGAATACACCGCAGTATATAGAGAAAAACTAAATTCATTAAAAAACTTTCGATTGTTCTACGGAAAAACGAACAAAGATTTTAGTTTAAAATTGAACTTTAATAAAAGAGACAGTACAACCAATTTAGCGGGTAAAGATTTATTTAATGAGTTTACGCTTGGAAATAAATTTGAGTTCAAAAAAATAAAAATGGAAATCTCTGCCAGCGAAAAATTTCCTTTATACGGCTGCAGCTTTGAAAGTGACTCAGGGTTTATTTTAGACAATTTTGCTTTTAGAGGCAATTCGGGATTACCACTCACAAAAATTCCTCTGGATTTATTAAAAGCATGCCAAGAAAAAATTAAATACGATTTAA
>CAIMMJ010000112.1 GCA_903842515.1 uncultured Bacteroidota bacterium
AGACTATTGCTAATCTCTTTGATCCCCACACGAATTTTAACTCATACCATCGATTATTCGATCAATTATTGAATAATGGTAAAGTTCCTGCTCATCATTCAGTATTTAAAAAAATTGGTTCTCGTTTGGATTCAATATATATTCCTAATTGGATGACTTTATTATTTCGTTAACTTGAATTTATTATATGCTTAAGGAGTTAGAAAAAATATTCAGTACTGGTATGATTGAAATTAATGAAGTAGGTGAAAGTGTGAAAGTTCATTCAAATACAACTATTGAGCAAGGTTTATTTTTGCAGAAAGTATTTAAGTTGATTAAGCCAATAAATACTTTGGAAGTAGGACTTGCTTACGGTATTTCAGCATTGTTTATTCTTGAAATGCATAAAGAATATAACCATGGCAAAGGTGTTCACATTGCCATTGAGCCAGATGAATATTGGGGTAAAGGAGCTATTAAAAATATTGAAAATGCTGGATTAAGTAGTTATTTTAAAGTAGAAAGATGTTTTTCTGATGAATTTCTTCCAATTATGTATAATAATGGATACAGAATACAATATGCGTATGTTGATACAACAAAACGGTTTGATATTGTTTTTCAAGATTGTTATTTTTTGGATAAGATTTTAGATATCGGTGGCGTAATTATTTTAGATGATTGTGGTGGTTCTTGGCCCGGAGTACAGCGGGTTGCAAGATATATGTTAAACTTGCCTCATTATAAATTACTAGATAAAACAGGGAAATATAAGTATAGTAAAATAGATCGTATAAAAAATTTGGTTACAAATATTTATATAAAGGCATTGCCATTTAAATCTTTGTTTTTTAAACAATATAATTTGATTTCTGACCAAAATTTAGGAATCGATTATCAATGTTTAGTTTTCCAAAAAACATGTGATGATAATAGAGATTGGAAATGGGATAAATCATTTTAATCTATAAAACATGATAGGTCATTCATATAAGATCAGCATTTTAATGACAGCTTATAACCGAGAAAAATACATTAGTCAAGCAATTGAAAGCGTTTTGGCTCAAACTTATCAAAATTTTGAATTAATTGTTGTAGATGATTGCTCAAAAGATAAAACAGTAGGAATAGTTGAAAAATATCAACAAAATGATGAACGTATCTGTCTATATATAAACGAACGTAATTTAGGTGATTATCCTAATAGAAACAAAGCAGCCTCTTTAGCATCAGGGGAATTTATTATGTTTGTTGATTCAGATGATACAATTGAAAAGGATGCGATTAAATATGTATTGAATTCTTTTGAAAAATTTCCAAACTCAGAACACAGTTCTATATATTTTGGAAACGATTTTAGTGAACCCAAATTAATAGATTCTTCTATTGCAATCCGTGATCATTTTTTCAGAAACAATACATTGGCAGGTGGACCTGGTGCTAGATTTTATAAGAAAGCATTTTATGATAAAATGAACGGGTATCCTGAAAAATATGGACCTGCAAATGATATGTATTTGAATATATATTCAACAATGCTTTCGCCTATATTGATGTTGCCTTATAATTATTTGAATTATAGGAGGCATGAAACACAAGAGCAAAATAATTCCTATTCATATTTGTACAATGGATATAATTACCTTAATGACTTACTATACCTCCCAAACTTTCCACTTATTAATATGGATAAAAATATCTTGAATTTAGGTAATACGAGAAGGTTTATTTTGAATTCCTTCAAATTCTTATTTAAAAAAAAATCTATCCGTCTTTTTTTAGAGGCTTATGATAAAGTCAATTTTTCTATTAAGGATTTTATTTTTGCATTTGGATTCTCTAAGAATATTTTCAATTGATTTTGCCACTAATCATTACACATAGAAATGTTTTTGTATAAAATCTATATTAAATATTTGATTTACTCCGGTAGATTTTCGTCAATTTGTAAATTGATATTTTTTAAATTAATTTATAACAAT
>CAIMMJ010000113.1 GCA_903842515.1 uncultured Bacteroidota bacterium
AAAAGTAACTTTACATTACCATTTACTAAATATTCCAGTTGTTCATTAAATGTTTTTATTATTATCAAAATAGATGTTACATAAATGAAACATATTAAAGTATTTTTAATTTTTTGAATTTTCTCTGTCTGGTTCTTAAACTTATTTTTGCTTCAACTTTAATTGTTAAGACTTTAATGAACGAAGGAAAATATAAAGGAACTTTGGGTTTATTTGCTTGTTTGAGATTTTGGCTTCTTTTGATTAAAATTTGGAAGAAATAATTACGGTTCTTTTGCTCCTTTTTTTTATCCGAACAATTTTGTTTTTTGTAATTTTTAAGTTTAAATAGAAATAGTGTTTAATTTATTACTATAAATTTGATGAAACAACAATCAGGTACAATAAATTTAATACCTTTGCATAGTGTATTTAAAACACTAAGTTGAATTTTTAATACAATTTATATGAAAGAGAACAAAGCAAACATCAAAAAAATAGGAGTTTTTACCTCAGGTGGCGATTCACCGGGAATGAATGCCGCCATTAGAGCAATTGTTAGAACCTCCATTTACTATGGAATTGATGTAATAGGAATAAAACATGGCTACGATGGATTAATTGATGGTGAGTTTGAATTTATGGGCGCAAAAAGCGTAAGCAACATTATTCAAAGAGGAGGAACCATTTTAAAAACTGCCAGAAGCAAAAGATTTATTACTCCAGAAGGAATGGAAAGGGCTTACAAACAGCTTAGCGCCGAAGGAATAGATGGGTTAATCGCAATTGGTGGAAACGGCACCTTTAAAGGAGCAGATGAATTTGGAACAAAATACAATGTGCCAATTATTGGAATTGCAGGCACCATAGACAACGATTTATTTGGAACAGACGATACCTTGGGCTATGATACAGCGCTAAACACTGTGATAGATGCAGTAGACAAAATTAGAGACACTGCCGAAAGTCACGATAGACTTTTTATTGTAGAAGTTATGGGAAGAGATGCTGGATTAATTGCCCTAAGAAGTGGTATTGGCGCAGGTGCCGAAGCAATATTGATTCCTGAAACAAAAACAGATTTGAATCATTTAATAGAAAGATTGAAGAAAAGTAGAAAGGGCAAATCTTCTAAAATTATTATATGTGCCGAAGGCGACGAAGCAGGTGGAGCATTTAAGGTGGGTGAAGCCATAAAAAAAGAATTTGATTTTGATATTAGGGTTACTATTTTAGGTCATATTCAAAGAGGAGGAAGTCCTAGTTGCTACGATAGAGTATTAGCAAGTAGATTGGGCTTTGCATCGGTGGAAGCATTAATGGGCGGAGAAAGAGGCCAAATGGTGGGTATAATAAACAAAGAAATTGTTCTTACTCCTTTTTCCAAAGCGGTGAAACACATTGAGGGATTGAACCCTAATTTGTTGAGGATGGTGGAGATTTTGAGTTTGTAAACACTAATTTTTTTAAGTAATAGTTGAACATTGCATCTGATAAGCAAACACAAAGAAAAATTTATTGGATTCTATAATTCAAAACCTCTATAAAACTTAATTACTATTTTTATTCAACCAAATATGCAATTGAATTAATGCCCAAATTCTATTGTAGTAATGGTCGTAACCATTGCGAAACTTATAAATAATTTGTTGCACAAATTCCCAATTTACAACATTGTGTTTATTGATGTTTTCTTTACTTAAAACATCGTCTATTAAATAAGACAATGGTCCTTTAAGCCACTGAGTAATGGGGATTCCAAAACCCCACTTAGGTCTTTCAAAAAATTCTTTGGGAACATAGTCATATAAAACTTGCTTGAGCAAATATTTTTGTTCGCCATTTTTTATTTTTAAATTTTGAGATAAATTAAACGCAAATTCAACTATTCTGTAATCTAAAATTGGCACACGAGTTTCCAAGGAATATTTCATAGTGGCTCTGTCCACCTTTACCAATAAATCGTCTTTTAAATAATAGTCAATATCAAACAAAGATTGACTTTCGGCAGCAGATAAATCTCTTGAAAAGGCAGGATAAATTTCATCTAAATTAAAAGCGGCAAAAGAATCTTCTTTCAATAACAACTTTAATTCTTTTCGTGAAAAGAAATAATGTTCTTGCGAAAAAATATGACTTTTTAAATGCCTAGCAGAAACTCTTTGCAAAACGTCGGCCACTCTTTTTTGCCTAGAATTTCCATACGCCAAAACTTTAGAAATAATTCCTTTTGCCAAGAACCATGTTGGATCGTTTAATCTGGTTGCCCAATTGTATGCACCATAACCCATGAACAATTCATCTCCCCCATCGCCAGAAAGAGTCATGGTTACATTTTGCCTTGCCATCTTTGCAACCAACTGAGTGGCAACAGCAGAGCCATCTGCAAAAGGTTCGTCATATAAATCTACAAGATCAGGAATTAAATTTATGGCATCATTTTCTGTAACATACAATTCGTGATGATTTGTTCCTAGGTGTTTTGCTACTTTTTTTGCATATCCTGCTTCGTTTTTTTCTGTTTCAAAACCAATAGAAAAAGTATTCACAGGTTCATTAGAAACAGATTGAGCAATGGCTGTAACAAGGCTGGAATCGATGCCACCAGAAAGGAATGTTCCAAACGGAACATCACTAATCATCCTATATTTTACTGAACTAATGAGCAATTCTTTTAGCCTTTGTTTTGCTTCACCCTCGTTGTAAATAATTTCTTTTTTTATTTTCTGCCTTAAATCCCAATAAGTAAAGAACTCAAGTTTTCCATTTTCAAGAATTGCATAATTGCCCGTTGGAAATTTTTTTACCTCGTTGTAAATACTGTGTGGGCTTGGCACATAACCTAAATGAAGAAACTCGTTAATTGCAATTTTATTAACGGTTAATTGCAGTTTGTTTTTGTAGTTTGCAATAGATTTTAGCTCTGAAGAAAAAATAAAATTACCTTGATTAAAAAAATAATAAATAGGTTTTATTCCTAACCTATCTCTGCAAATAAAAAGTTTTTTAGTTTCTTTTTCATATATGGAAATGGCAAACATTCCATTTA
>CAIMMJ010000114.1 GCA_903842515.1 uncultured Bacteroidota bacterium
AGATCAGGAGGTTGCGTGTTCAAATCACGTCGAGATCACAATTTTGGAATTTTCAAGGAATTGCTTAAAATCCATTTTATTGGTAGTCCACGAATCAGTTAGGATACCTGGCTCTCACCCAGGAGGCCCGGGTTTAATTCCCGGTATAGGAAAAATTCTTTCCTCGTCAGTAATTGGTAATGATGTTTTACACTTGGCGGAGAAGGAAATAAACTACTTAGAAAAAAATAATTTTACAATTCACTATTATCAAGACAAAGATTATCCCAAAAGATTAAAACATTGCAACGACTCTCCTATCCTACTTTTTAGCGATGGAAAAATTGATTTTAATTCAGATAAATCTCTTGGAATTGTTGGCACAAGGCAAATTACAGAATATGGAAAAAATGCAGTTATAAAATTTATAGAAGGACTTACTCCGTATAACCCGCTAGTGGTAAGTGGTTTGGCTTTTGGAGTGGATATTTTAGCACACAAAGAATGTGTAAAGCATAATTTGCAAACGGTAGGAATATTAGCCCACGGCCTAGACATGCTCTACCCTAGAGAACATTCCAAAACAGTTCAAAAGATGAAAGAAAACGGGGGAATTGCTACCGAATTTTTTAGCAATACAAATCCCGACAGAGAAAATTTTCCCAAAAGAAACAGGATAGTGGCAGGCATGTGTGATATTATTTTAGTGGTAGAAGCAGCAGAAAAAAGTGGGTCCTTAATTACTGCAGATATAGCTATGTCGTACAATAGAGATGTTGCTGCAATTCCCGGAAGAATTGGAGATTCTACTTCAAAAGGATGCAATAAATACATCAAACAAAATAAAGCAGCACTGGTTGAAGGGCCTGAAGATATTGCCTATATGATGGGATGGATAAAAGACAATGAAAAAAAAGATGCTTTTATCCCAAGTTTGTTTATTGAACTTTCTACTGATGAATCAAAAATTATAGACATTGTAAAAGAAAAACAAAAAATTGCCATTGATGATTTGAGTTTTATCTCAGAATTTTCTATGAGCAAAACTTCAGGATTATTGCTTAATCTAGAACTAAAAGGAGTAATTAAATCGCTGCCCGGAAAAATTGTTCAACTGAATTAACAAAGTTATGTGCCGTTTTACAATAATTTAGTAGCTCTGCATTTTTTTAAGCACAGTTTAATATGGATATTTGTAGAGTAGAAATATTTTTTGATGAATAAAAAAGTTTGTTTACCTCTTTTATTGTTGGTTATTTTTTTGTTTTCGTGTACTAAAGTTCCTGTTTCTGGCCGCAGGCAAATGAACCTCTTGCCCGAGTCTATGCTAATAAATATGGGTAGCAGCAGCTACAGGCAAATATTACAGCAAACACCGCCAAGCAATGCAGCCAATGTAAATTCTGTGATGGTAAAAAACATGGGTCAGAAAATGTCTATGGCAGTTGCTAAATACCTAAAATCTAAAAAGCAAAGCAGCAGAATTGAGGGTTTTAAATGGGAATTTAATTTGGTGAAATCTAAGGAGGTAAATGCTTTTTGCCTGCCCGGTGGAAAAGTAATAATTAACGAAGGTATATTAGCGGTAACACAAACAGAAGCTGCATTAGCAGTTGTAATGGGCCATGAAATTGCACATGCTATTGCACGGCACGGCAACGAACGTATGAGCCAAGGTTTACTAGTAGCTACAGGTGGTTTGGCGCTACAAATAGCCCTTTCACAAAACCCTTCAGAAACAAATGATTTGTTCCTGCAGAGCTATGGTTTGGGCACTCAAATGGGAATACTAAAATACTCCAGAACACATGAATCGGAAGCAGATAAAATAGGACTTATTTTTTGTGCCATGGCAGGTTACAATCCACAAGAAGCAATTGGTTTTTGGGAGAGAATGTCAAAAATTGGGGGTGCAAAACCTCCGCAAATTTTAAGTACTCACCCCAGTGATAACACAAGAATAAAAGACTTAAAAGCATTTATGCCTAAGGCTTTGAAATATTATAAACCATCTTAAGAGTTATGAAAAAATCTATATTACTATTTCTTTCTTGCGTTTTTTGTTTTGCATCAAATATTTCTTTAAAGGCTCAAGCCACAGCAAAAAATAAAACAATAGAAAACAAATTAATTCAATATTCAGGCATGGTGGTTTCGGCCGATAGTTTATACCCAGTGCCCTATACCAGCATTCTTATAAGAGGAACAAAACATGGCACCATAAGCGACTATTACGGTTTCTTTTCATTTGTTGCACAAGAAAATGATGTAATAGAATTTGTTGCCTTAGGGTTTAAGTCAGCAAGTTTTGTTATTCCTGATTCCTTAGAAGACAATAAATACTCCATGATTCAGGTAATGAACCCTGATACCTACTTACTAAAAGAAGCCTTAATTTTACCTTGGCCAACTAAAGAACAATTTAAAGAAGCGTTTTTAAAACTTGAGCTGCCAAACGATGATGCCGCAAGAGCTCAAAGAAACTTAGGTTCAATAAGAAATCCAGAGTACTATGGATACAGTGGCTCCTCTGTAACCATGAACCAGCAACTGATGTTGCAACAACAAAATAGTAGAGTTTATGGGATGGGACAGATTCCAATAAACAATTTGATGAATCCTTTTGCGTGGGCACAATTTATCTCGGATTGGAGAAGTGGAAAACTTAAAAAGCAATAAATAAAATATTTTTTAGTTTATTGCAGTGTGATTTTAAAAAGTGTTCATAAACTAATCTTTTCTGTTTTATTTCTTGCCTTTGCAAGCACTACTTTTTCTCAGGAAAGTGCTGTAATAAAAGGACGTATAGTTGATAAAACATCAAATACTCCTTTATCGGGTGCTGTTATTTCTATAAAGGGAATTTCCGGGTTTTCAGAAACAGATTCACTGGGTAAGTATAAAATTTCTGTACCCTCCTCTACCCCGCTGGAATTAACAATTTCGTTGTTGGGATACGAAAGCACAAAAAAAAATATTTTCTTAAAACCCGATGAGGTATTGCTGCTGAATTTTGAACTTGAAACAGAGATAAAAAAAATAAAAGAAATAAGTATTGAGGATAAACAACTACGAAGAACAACAATGCAAAGCCTCGACCCCAAACTCTTGGTATTATTGCCTACAACGGGTGGTGTTGAATCTCTCTTAAAAACATTGCCCGGTGTAGCTTCAAACAACGAGTTAAGTTCGCAATTTAGTGTAAGAGGTGGAAATTACGACGAGAATTTAATTTATGTAAACGATGTAGAAGTGTATCGTCCGTTTTTAGTTCGCTCGGGGCAGCAGGAAGGTTTAAGTTTTATAAATCCTGATTTAGTGGCAGATATCAAATTTTCGGCTGGTGGTTTTGAAGCAAAGTATGGCGATAAAATGTCGAGTGTTTTAGACATAACCTACAGGCGTCCAAAAAAATTTGGTGGAACTGCCACAGGAACTTTATTGGGAGGATCCTTGCATTTAGAGGGAGCTACAAAAGACACTCGATTGTCTTATTTATTTGGCATTCGCCAACGTTCTAACCGTTACCTACTAAGAAGTTTAGATACTAAGGGAGATTATCGCCCCAACTTTGTAGATGTGCAATCGCAAATAATGTTTGATTACAACGACAAATGGCAATTTAGCTTTTTGGGGAATTATGCCAGAAATAAATACAACTTTATTCCCGAAACACGAACTAGCAGATTTGGAACTGTTACTCAAGTAAAACAGCTTACAGTTTATTTTGATGGACAAGAAGTAAATGATTTTGAAACCTATTTGGGTTCGTTTACCGCATCTTTTAAGCCCAACGAAAAAACAGTATTAAAATTTATAAGCTCTGTGTTTAGAAGTTTTGAAACAGAAAAAGCCAATGTAAAAGGTGA
>CAIMMJ010000115.1 GCA_903842515.1 uncultured Bacteroidota bacterium
CCCTTGTATAAATATTTCTTTTCTTTTATTTATCCCAACATTGGAATAAGTTCTGTAGACCTTGCTAATGTTATGATAGATGTTGCGTTTAAAGAAAATCCAAAAGAAATTTTTGAGAATAAAGACATCAGAAATAATATAGGTAAAGCATGAAAAAAAAATCTATAACTATCACAGCTGTTTTATTGGTTATTTCATTGGCAAATGTTTTCCGATTGTTAAACAATTCTTCAATAAGAAGTGTAGAGTTATTATCAATTTTTGTCGCTGGATTTTTAGCCGGATTATTAGTTTTTCAATTGTTCTCAAATAAAAAAGAAAATGAAGTTTGAAGTAGTATTGGAAAATGAAATTTTAAGGCTTCTTCCTCTTAAATTAATACATTTTGAGGAGCTATACACTATTGCTTCTGATAAAGAAATTTGGGAGCAACATCCACAAAACGACAGATGGAAAAGAGAGGTATTTGAAATTTATTTCAATTCGGCCATCGAATCTAACTCTGCATTTTTAATTGTCACCCAAAATAACAACCAAATAATTGGCTGCACTAGGTATTATGAATTTAATGAAATTGAAAAATCAATTGCCATTGGATATACTTTTTTAGCTAAAAAATTTTGGGGTGGATTTATAAATTCGTCTCTTAAAAAGCTAATGATAAATTATGCATTTGGCTTTGTAAATAAAATTTATTTTCATGTAGGTGCTCAAAATATTCGTTCGCAAAAAGCAATAGAAAAATTGGGTGCATTGCTCATTAAAACAGAAGTTACTCCTTTATTGGGTAAGCCAGATAAAATTAATTTAATCTATTGCTTAAACAATAGTAAAATCTAAAATTTTACAATCAACTTTAAATTTAGCTGACGATTAGTAAGGTAATTTGGAATTGCAAATTGAAGATTATTGTAGTCCTTTACCCATAAATAAGAAATGGTATTTTTTACTTGCAGGAGGTTAAACACTTCTAAACTAATCCAAGCAGATTTTATGTATTTAAATGTTTTGTGGGTAGAAAGTTTTGAATTTTCTTTTATCAATTGTTTAGAAAATCCCATGTCTACTCTTCTGTAGGAAGGAATTCTTAGTGTATCTGCGTACTTGTTTAATCCGTTAGGACCAAATGGCATTCCACTTCCATACAATAAATTAATATGAACTTTAAACGTGGGGAATTTTGGAACGTAGTCTTGGAAAAACAATCCAACATTTACTCTTTGGTCTGTTGGACGAGGAATATAACCCGGGCTTATTTTTTCTGTTCTTGTTATTGCATCGTTCGTAAAGCCAGGAGTTACTTGTTCGCCTTTGCTGTTGTAGTATTTATAATAAAAGTCTCCTTTTATATCTTCCATGGTTTGCATCATCGAAAGGCTAATCCAAGATTCTGCACCTGGCACAAACTCACCGTTTAGCTTTAGGTCTATACCAGTGGCATAGCCGTTGGCGCTGTTGTTGGCAAAATACCTGAGCCTTACGTTTTCAATTTTATATGGCACTAAATTATCTAAGTATTTATAGTAAAGTTCACCTGTAAATTTCATTGGTCTGTTCCACAATTTAAACTGATAATTTGCACCCGCAACAAAATGAATAGATGTTTGCGCCCTTAGTCCGGTGTTTAATGTTCCCGTAAAATCTCGTAATTCTCTATAAAAAGGAGGTTGGTAATAATAGCCAGTAGCAAACTTAAACAACCAATCTTTTTCCCAATCTGGTTTCATTGTTATTAATGCTCTGGGTGAAAACAAAAACTGTTTGTTCAATGTCCAATAATTAAATCTACCGCCTACGTTTAATGAATATTCTGTTTTTTCTCCCCACACATAATCTTGTTGTCCGTAGCCCATTATTCTGGTAGTATTAAGATTAATATTTTGTTTAACCACATCTTGTAGGTTTATTTCAGAATCGCTGTAAGGCAATGAGTAACCAGAGGAATCAATTAATGTCCATTCGCTTAACTTATCGTTTATCCATTCTTTTTGAACTTTAATTCCCCACTTGGTATTTTCATGAATTCCTTTATGTTCGGCATTCCAAACTGTAGCTTGCAAAAAATTTCTGCTGTGGTTTAAAAAAGTTCCAATTCCGGTTAAGTTGGTGGTATCGCCAAAATTATCTTTTCCTAAATCTGCTTCAACGTCATAAATTAAATACTCACCTTTTACATTGGCTTTTTCTGTTTCAAAACTTCTAAACACAGAGCTTATAAATTTTAATACTGTTTTTTCGTTGGGCTTGAATGAAGCGGTAAACGAACCCAAATAGGTTTCAAAATCATTTACTTCTTGTCCATCAAAATATACTGTAAGCTGTTTTACTTGAGTAACAGTTCCAAATCTGCTTGTTCGTGTTTCGGGAATAAAGTTGTATTTATTTCTGGCATAATTCCCCAAAAA
>CAIMMJ010000116.1 GCA_903842515.1 uncultured Bacteroidota bacterium
ATGCCACAATTTTCTAAAGCGGTAGATTTTTACAACAGGCTTGGATTTAAGTCACTGGAAAAAGCGATGGGAAACTCAGGACATACTTCCTGTTCAATATGGATGCTTCTCTCCTTAGATGCGATATAAGATAGGTTTAGCCTACATAAAGCACTTAAACACTCCTCCTTTACCTGTTTTAATAAAATGCTTACAATAAAATTTGAAGCAAATCAAAAAAGCCCCGGATCAACATCCAGGGCTTTCTATATTATTTTCAAAAATAACAGTACCGGGGATAGGACGATTATCTAACTTCCCAAAAGATGCACTTATAGACTTTACTGATTGATACTTAACTCAATTGAGATGAACAGCATATAGGTATTGATAGCTGAGCCCGCATTTATTATCTTTATTTTGAATGAAAGATTTGGCTTCCATAAAATCTGTGTTGTCAACGCTCAAACCAGAGCTTGAGAAGGCGTATCACGTAAAATCTATAGGCATTTTGGGTCTGCCGTCAGAACCGATTTCACGCCAGAAAGTGACATTGACTTGATTGTTGATTTCGATCAACCAATTGGTATTTCTTTTATCGACTTAGCGGACTTTTTAGAACAGAAAATGCAAACTAAAGTTGACTTGGTATCCCGAAACGGAATCAAGCCCCAATACTTCACTGCAATCGAAAATGACATTGTTTATGTCTAAAAGGAAGATTTTTTGAGAAAATGAAAGCGTTGATTTATAATTAGTTATATTTTGACAAAACGGAAAACAACCGAATTCAGTCGATTTGAGGGGGTGTTTTCCTCACACAGAGCTATCGTTAAATTTTTGCATGGGTTCGAGCCCCAGCCAGTTCAAAATCTAACTATTTAATAGCAAAAACTATAATTTAATATAGCCCCAATAAATTGTTTGTGTGGCACCACTGTTATTAGTAATGCCAAACTTAAAAGCATTACTAGTGTTAGGACCGTAAGAAGCTGGTGAACTAACTATTGTATTATTTGTACCTGTAATTTGGTCAGGTATAGATGTCCAAACCAATGCATTTCCGGTTGAATAATACCAAGCATATTGACTACCAAGAACTGGCACATTGGTATTGGCTGTAGTAACTGTAGCAGTCCATAAAGCAATACCATTTGGTATATTACCATTCACCCACATTGAGTAAGTTCCACCACCTGAAACAGTGAAACTTACATTATTTGCTCCCGGATTCAAAGTCCAACTACCAGTAACCCTTGTAGCAACCTCAGTCAATTGACTTCCACTTCCAATAAAATTAGTTGCTTTTACATTCCCATTAACTTCTAATTTTTCTGCTGGAGAACTTACTCCTATGCCAACACTACCAGTTCCACTTGGTGTTAAGTTAATATTTTGATTCGAACCTCCTGCTGTAAATGTTAAAGCTCCAATACCTGTAATTGAGCCTGTTGTTGTTCCAGTACCCCCATTTGCAACTGGTAGTATTCCTGTAACACCTGTTGTTAGAGGTAGTGCAGTTGCATTGGTCAAAGTTGCAGAACTTGGTGTACCTAATGCAGGTGTTATCAATGATGGACTTGTATTCAAAACAACACTTCCTGTTCCAGTTGCAGTTGTTGTTCCAGTACCTCCATTCACA
>CAIMMJ010000117.1 GCA_903842515.1 uncultured Bacteroidota bacterium
GAACAACCAACTCTAGAAAAGTATGGGAAATTCAAAAAAAAGGAAATTAGAAGTAGCAGTAATTTCCGACGTACACTTAGGTACTTATGGTTGCCATGCCAACGAACTTTTGCGGTATTTAAAATCCATTAAACCCCAAACACTTATCCTAAACGGCGACATTATTGACATCTGGCAATTCAGTAAACGATACTGGCCAAAAAATCACATGAAAGTTATCAAACAACTTTCTGCAATGATGGCAAAAGGGGTAAAAATATATTACGTTACAGGCAATCACGACGAAATGATGCGAAAGTTTGTAGGGTTTAAACTGGGGAGTTTTAAAATAGTAAACAAACTAGTCTTAAATTTGGATGGCAAAAAAGCGTGGATTTTTCATGGTGATGTTTTTGACGTAAGTATGCAACATTCCAAATGGCTTACCAAACTTGGTTCTGTAGGCTATGATCTCTTAATTTTATTGAACCGATTTATAAACTTTTTCTCTGAGAAAATGGGAAAAGGAAAAATTTCACTTTCAAAAACTATTAAGGACAGTGTAAAATCAGCGGTTAAGTTTATCAATAACTTCGAAAAAACTTGCACCGATATAGCAATTTCAGGTAATTACGATTATGTAGTTTGTGGCCATATCCATAAACCAGAAATAAAAACAATTTCTAATCAAGAAGGCTCTGTTCTATACTTAAACAGCGGAGATTGGGTAGAAAATTTAACTGCTCTAGAATATAACCAAGGAGCTTGGAGTTTGTATAAATATCACGAAGATGTGTTTGCTCAAAATCTAAAATTGAAGGGTGTGAACAAAGCAGAGCTAACTTACAACGAACTGTTTCAGGAATTGATGATTGAACTAAAAGTTGCCAAGATAGATTAAATGCCAAAAATTTTATACGGAATACAGGCTACCGGAAATGGCCACATTACAAGAGCTTTAGAAATTATCCCCGAATTAAAAAAATATGGTAGTGTAGATTTGTTGCTAAGCGGAAGCCACAGCGAAATAAAAATTCCTTACGATATAAAGTATAAATTTAAAGGACTTGGATTTGTTTTTGGAAAAAATGGAGGAATAGATTATTGGAGAACTTTTTTGCAGTTTAAAGTAAAAAATTTGAGAGAAGAAATTTCAAATTTCCCCATAGAAAAATACGATTTAGTTATAAGCGATTTTGAACCAGTTTCTGCTTGGGCCTCACGAATAAAAAAGTTAGATTGCATTGGTCTAAGCAACCAATGTGTTACACTGCACCCTAAATCTCCAAAACCAAAAAACGTTGACTGGCTGGGGAAATTTGTTCTAGAGAATTATGCACCAACATCGCATAATTATGGTTTGCATTTTAAATCATTCGATAAAAATATTTTTACTCCAATAATTCCAAAAGAAATAAGAAAAACTACAATACAAAATAAAAATCATATTACGGTTTATCTACCTTCTTATTCGGATAAAAAAATACTAAAAGTTTTGAAAAATATTACCGAAATAGAATTTCACATTTTTAGTAAACATTCCAATAAAATTTATCAAGAAAAAAATTTAAACTTTTTCCCGATTGATAAGACTTCCTTTCAAAAAAGCATGACAGAATCTAATGGTGTTGTTTGCAATGCCGGATTTGGTGCTACTTCCGAAGCCCTATTTTTAAATAAAAAATTATTGGTTGTGCCCATGAAAGGACAAATAGAGCAAAAATACAATGCGGCTATGCTGCAAAGTATGGGAGTGAAAAAAATAAAAAAATTTAAAGAAAACAAATTGGATGAAATTGCAGATTGGATAGAAAATGGAAAAAGTAGTAAAGTAAATTTTCCTGATAATGCCCAAACAATTATCTCCACAATTGTAAATAATCATTTGTAAAATCGTATGAATTTTGGAGACAAAGAATTTAATGATTTACTAAAAACAACTGACGCAAATTTCAACTGGGGAGTTTCCTCTTCGGCTCTGCAAACAGAAGGATCATACAATTCCGAGGGAAAAGGTTTATCTATTTGGGATGTTTTTTCTAAACAAAAAAAGAAAATAAATAACGGTCATCATCCTTACGTAGCCACCGATTTTTACAACAACTACAAAACAGACATTGATTTAATTGCAGAATTAAAAATTCCAAATTTTAGAACATCTATTAGTTGGCCAAGAATTTTTCCAGCAGGAAATGGTAAAATTAATCAAGAAGGAGTAGATTTTTACAACAGGATGTTTGACTATTGTTTAGCAAAAAATATTACTCCGTGGATTACTTTATACCATTGGGACTTGCCTTATAAACTGGAACAAAATGGAGGTTGGAAAAACAGAGAAATAGTAAACCATTTTATAGATTATGTGGCCATGTGTGCCGATTTGTTTGGAGACAGAATTAAAAATTGGATGGTGTTAAATGAACCTATTGTGTTTACTGGAGCAGGTTATTTTTTGGGAGTGCATGCTCCCGGCAAAAAGGGATTAAAAAATTTTCTTCCTGCTTTGCATCATGCGGCTATATGCCAAGCACAAGGTATAAGAGTGTTAAAAAGTCAATTAAAAAATTCTAATGTTGGAACTACATTTTCATTTTCACACATAGAATCTTATAGCCAAAAGGAGAAGGATATAAAAGCAGCTTTAAAAGCGGATGCTTTGGTAAATAAGCTATTTATTGAACCTTTATTGGGGCAGGGATATCCTTTCAAAGAAATTCCGTTTTTGCAAAGCATAGAAAATTATATGATAGCAGGCGATGAAAAACTTTTGCACGAGGTGCCGGATTTTGTTGGAGTTCAAAACTATACCAAAGAGGTGGTGAAGCATTCTTTTTTTACACCGTATTTAAACGCCAAAATTATTCCTGCTACCAAAAGAAAAGTTCCAACCACCACCATGCAATGGGAAATTTTTCCTGAGTCAATTTATAGGATTTTAAAAAAAGTGGCAGATTATAAATTAGTTAAATCTATTGTGGTTACAGAAAATGGTGCATCCTTTGCTGACGAAATAGTTAATGGAAAAATTAATGATCATCAAAGAATACACTTTTTAAAAAATTATTTGAGTATGTGCCTTAAAGCAAAATCAGAGGGTGTTCCCTTAGACGGTTATTTTGTTTGGTCGGCAACAGATAATTTTGAGTGGGCAGAGGGTTATTACCCAAAATTTGGATTAATACATGTTGACTTTGAGACTCAAAAACGAATAATAAAAGAATCGGGATTTTGGTATAAAAATTTAATTACGCAATCTGCAAAAAACAAACATGAAATTTTGTAGTTTATATACAAATCAACCATAAATTATACCAATACATAATCCCCCTCTAAGAATGGGATTTTTGATGTTCATTAAATTTTATCTGTATTTTTTCTAGTATTCCTTTAATTTTTTTTCTGTTTAATTTTTTAAATTAGTTTTAAGTAGTTTCTCCCACTCAAATATTTGATATTAATAATTTATTAACATTTGCTTAACCTAAAGAGAAGGTTCAAAAAAATTAGAAATTTAGTTTCGCACAAAAAAATTATGAAACAAATTTTTACTTCAATAGTAATCTTTATATCTTCTCTTTCCTACGCTCAAAATGGTCTAGAGAACATTATAGTAGAAAAATATTATAAATCTTCTGCCTTAGATACTGTTGCCAATGCAGATGGTGGAGTTTTGCCCGTTGGCTCGGTAACTTACAGAATTTATGCCGACCTTTTGCCAGGATACAAGTTTCAAGCCGCCTATGGAATAGATATAATACCAGCAGGCATTAGTGAAGGAGACCACGAACTAAGAATTTCAACTTCAACAAAGTTTTTTAACCATGAAGTAAGAGGAAATACATCGCCTACTTATACAAAAAATCACGCCAAAACAAATACTGTAATGCTGGATTCATGGTTGTCTGGAGGAGCTGCATGTGCTGGTAATTTTGGAATTCTAAAAAGCGAAGACGACAGTATTATGACTGTTGTTAATATTGATAATATTTTAATGAACGCCGATACAAGTTGTGGCATCCCATTAAACCAACAAGATGGATTAATTGCCGGTTCGCCCCAAAGTGTTACTTTTCTTGGATTAGATTCAGAAATTGCAATTTTAGGTAGTGAAAATGTTGGGCCAAACGGACAACTTATTTCAACGTATAATGGCTCTTGGGCTGTTTTGGGAGGAGCAGTTGGTCCAGACAGTCTTAGCAATAAAGTAATTATAGCGCAATTAACAACAGATGGTATTTTTTCTTTTGAATTAAATATTCAAATAGGAACTCCAAATGGAGACGTTCAAAAATATGTAGCTAAAAATCCAATGCCTAACGAAATTTTATTGGAGAGTTTATCTTATACTGCCATTCCAGATTCTACATCGTCTGTATTTACAAAATACAGTAATTCTGACACAAACAGTATTATGCTGTACCCTAATCCGGTGAAAGATTTTTTCTACGTTCAGTTGCTAGAAAATAAAAAATTAAGCAATGCAGTTGCAACATTGTTCTCATCAGAGGGGAGAACAGTAAAAACAATTAATTACCAAAACTTAAATTCCGCTGAATTATATAAAATAGATTCTTCAGAATTGTCTGATGGCATCTATTTTTTAGAAATAAAAGCAGATAACTTTATCTCAAGATCAAAAATTATCAAATAACTCAAATCTTAAATTAAACTTAACAAAGCCCTATTTTAAATAATAATTTCTTAACGTGTGCTTTGATTTAAATAATTGTTGGAAAAATACTTTTACAAAAAAATAACACTCAAAAAAAATGAAAAAAATATTCTTGTTTATCAGTTCTTGTTTTATAATCTCTTCTTCATTTGCCCAAAATGGATTAGAAAATATTATTGTAGAAAAATACTACATATCTGATGCAAACGATGCAAATGCCGATGCAATAGGCGGTGCCTTGCCTGTTGGCTCTGTAACGTATAGAATTTATGTTGACATGCTACCAGGTTATAAGTTCCAAGCTGCTTATGGTGTTGATGGACACGAATTAAGAATGTCAACTACAACGTTGTTTTTTAATAACATGGATTTTGGAAATACAACTCCAACATTTAGCAAAAGTCAAGCAGCAAACAATACGGTAATGTTAGACTCTTGGTTATCTGTGGGTGCTGCGTGCAGCGGAAACTTTGGTGTGTTAAAAACAGAAGACAATGGGCTTTTAACCAACATCAATGATTGCAGTGGTTGTGGGTCAGTTTCACAAGTACTTTTGGGCAACGACCCAGAGGCAGGCATTCCATTAACTGTTCAAGACGGATTTCTTGCAGGAGCACCTGTGTCAGTTACTCCTGTTGGCCTTGGAGCAGATATTAATGTTTTTGGAGTTGAATCTGTAGGAAATTTATTTAGCACAGAAAACGGTTCTTGGGCAGCATTGGGCGGTTCACAAGGGCCAGATGCCGCAAGCAACAAAGTTTTAATTGCACAAATTACAACTGATGGTGTGTTTAGCTTTAAATTAAACATACAGATAGGAACACCAAGCGGAGGAGTAGAAAGGTATGTGGCAGAAAATCCAACTGGAGATCAAATTCAAATTAGTTCTTTAATTTATGATTCCTCAATTCTAACTAATCTTAATTTAGAGAAAAAAATTAACCCAACAACCATATTTAAAATTTATCCAAACCCTATAAACGATAATTTTTTTATTGAACTCGAATCAAAAGAAAAATATTCAAAAAACAATACCATTACTATTTCTACAATAGAGGGTGCTACAATTTATTCAAAAGAGTTTGAAGTAAATTCTGAAATACAAACTGAGCAAATAGATTTTAATAAATTTTCAAAAGGTGTTTACCTAATAAAATTAAATCTTGGTGGAGTAATAAGCACCAAGAAATTAATTAAAATTTAGTAGTACTTATATACTCTACAGTAAAGTGTCTATTTTATATTTTAAGAAATATATTTTTCTTTTTTCTTTCTTTTTGTTTCTAAGCCAATTTTCATTTTCACAAGGCATACTAAGAGGAAAAGTAACCGATGAAAATGGTGAAGCTGTAATTGGTGGAATTGTGAGCTTAAAATCCAATAAATTAAAGGCTGCTGCCACAGATTTAGATGGTAATTTCTCTTTAAAAATTGAGGATACGTCAAGTGTTGTAATTGTAATTTCAGTTTTAGGGCACCAAACCATTGAAGAAAAAGTAATACTAAAAAAAGGCGAAGTTTTAATTAAAAACTTTGATGTAAAACCCATAACAAAAGAAATAAAAGAATTAGTAATTGAAGCAAAAGTTAACAAAGCCAGGGATTTTTACATGGAAAAGATGAAAATTAATTCTTCTACTACCATAGATTTTATTTCTTCTGAAACCATTAAAAAGACCGGCGATGCCAATGTTACAGCAGCAGTGGCAAGAGTTTCAGGCGTTTCTACAAATGGTTCATTTATAACGGTTAGGGGTATTGGCGATAGGTATGTAAAAACGTTGATAAATGGTTCGCTAATTCCAACTCTAGATCCTCTCACCAATAACATTAAACTAGATTTATTTCCTGCAAGTTTAATTGACAATCTTTTTATCACAAAAACTGCCAGTGCCGATTTGCCCTCCGATTTTAGCGGTGCTTTAATTTCTATAGAAACAAAGGATTTTCCGGATAAGTTAACGGTTAATATAGAAACTACTTTTGGTTACAATGCACAATCTACATTTAAAAATTATGTTTCTAGCCAACATAGCTCTACAGAATGGTTGGGTTTTGATAGCGATTTAAGAGACATAGATCATAAAGGATTTAAAAAATTTGAAAACGATCCATCCATCTATCAACAAATGCAGGTGCTTGGTTTAGGTGATTATTATGCTTCAATGGGGGTAGATAAAAATACAAATTTTACTGACGATTACTATAAGTTGGGCTTGATTCAATTGGGCTTAATGAAATCGGGTGAAATTAACGACCCAGTTGCTTATGAAAGGGCAAAAGCAGAGTTCAACAAAGACAACATAAATAGAAATAATGCCTTTAAAGTTAACAACCAACAAGTGGCAGATTTTGGTCAGTCTTTACCTAACAATTGGAATGTGGTAAACAGAACAGCACCCTTAAATTTCTCTCAAAGTTTTACCATAGGAAACCAAATTAATTTGTTTAACAGACCACTTGGTTTTATTGCAGGATTTAGGTATTCAAGTTCGGTGTTATACGACCCACTTTCAAAGTTAAATAGAGTTCAACAATTAGATTCAACCGGTATAATTGGATACGATATACAAGCAGATCAAAAAACAACCAGAGAAACCAATGGCTGGAATGCATTGGTTCAACTCTCCTATAAAATAAAATCTAACCACAGCATATCGTTTTTATTTATGCCAAATATTATAGGCACAAACAATGTTAGGCAAAGTTTTGATACAGTAAACGGTATATTTAATTTAGTAAGTAAGGATCAATTTTATGAGCAAAGAAGACAATTTGTTTACCAAGCTAAATCGCAGCATTTTTT
The DNA here is from genome assembly GCA_903842515.1 of uncultured Bacteroidota bacterium. Taxonomy (GTDB): domain Bacteria; phylum Bacteroidota; class Bacteroidia; order UBA4408; family UBA4408; genus CAIMMJ01. Next base: position 7,458 of record CAIMMJ010000117.1, read on the forward strand.
TCCTAAAATTAATTCAAAGTTAGATTTTAATGTTTCTTATACCAACGGTAAAAGTGTTGCCCCAGATTTTAAAAATCTTCAATATGGTTTGGGCTCCAACGGATCAATAGCCATAGGAGGAACATTGCCAGTTAAAAGATTCTACAGGTACTTAACAGATGATGTGTTAGACACTAGGCTAAAATTTGAAATACCACTTTTTGAAAAAGAAAATTTAAGTAGAAAATTAAAATTAGGTGGCTCCTACATGCAAAGTATTAAAGAAAGTCAACAATACGAATATTTCTTGGCCGGAGGTGGAGGCTACAGCTCACCTATTCCCTTAATTGAAGACAATTTAGACAAGCTTTTTGCAGCTGAGGAATTTGGATTTCAAACCTATACCAATTCTAGCGGACAAGAAGAACTTACAATTAATACCACTTACGCTAGAGTTAATCTAGACAGCTACCATACCGTTGGCCATAACAAAGTGTTTTCAGGCTTTGCATTGTATGATTTTACTATAATTCCTAAGCTAAAACTATCGTCGGGAATAAGGGCAGAAAGAACAGATATTTTTGTTGATGTTTTCAAATTTGATTCATTAGGTTATGAAGCTTTTGATGAAAGAAGATTTCAAACTGGAGAACCATTTATGGTTAATCCTGGAATTGTTAAACAATGGAATTTCTTGCCCAGCGCAAACCTAATTTATAAATTAAAAACCGATGAAGCTGCACCAACAAATATAAGACTTGGATACAGCAAAACAATTGCCAGGCCCAGCGTTAGAGAGCTAACAGAAACTTTTATTTATGATTATGAATTTAGAAGTTTCATTTTTGGAAATTCTAGCTTAAAAACTGTCGAAATTAATAATTTTGATGTTAGACTAGAATCCTACTTTAAATCTGGTGATAATATTTCGGTTAGTTTGTTTTACAAAAAGTTTTACAATCACATAGAGTTGGTTCAAACAACACAAGGCTTTAGTTGGCAAAATGCTGATGAATCCGAAGTGCAGGGAATTGAAATTGATGGAAGAAAAAAAATAGTTAAAGGTCTAGATTTTAGGGCAAATTTAACGTTCACAAATTCTGTTACGTCCATAATTCAAAAAAATTTAGAAGTTAAAAGTGGAATAAAAAAAGAAGTTTTAATAGATACAGTGTCAAGAACAATGTCTGGTCAAGCACCCTACGTACTCAATGGAATTTTAAGCTACAATTTTGATTCTTTAGGCCTCGTATTAACAGCTTCTTACAATGTTCAAGGACCAAGATTAGCTATTGCCTCCTCTCAACCAGATTTAATTCCGGATGTGTATGAAATGCCTCGTCATTTGTTTGATTTTAAAGTTTCAAAAACCTTAGGCAAATACTTTGTGGTAAGTGCAACCGTAAAAGATATTTTTAATGCCCCAATCCGTAGATCTTATAAATACAAAGAAGGATATTTAGTAGATTTTGATTCCTACAGATTTGGTACCAATTATTATGTTTCTCTTGCATATAGATTTTAAAAAAAATTAGAACGAATGAAACAAAGAAAACTTAAATACATCTTTTTATTCTTAATGGTTTTATTTTCTAAAATTGGCTTCTCTCAAATAGAAAATTTAATTATTGAAACGTATTATGTTGCCGATGCAAATGATGCAACAGATACAATTGGTGGCGGAGTTGAAGTAGGTACAAAAACATATAGAA
>CAIMMJ010000118.1 GCA_903842515.1 uncultured Bacteroidota bacterium
AACTTGCACAAACAATTAGCGAGAAAGATTCAACAATAGAATCAATTTTAGAAACCTTTAATTCTATACAATTAAATTTATTAGAAATTCAAAGAAGGCAAACAGAAATAAGAATTCCAGTAGAAGGAGAAAATAAAGCCAAGACTAAAAAGCGATTACTTTCGCAAATAAAATCTATCGAGGATTTAAACAAACAAAACAAAGAAAAAGTAATTTTTTTGAAGCAATCGTTGAAAGAAAAAAATTCATCCGCTGCAACTAATTATGATTACTTTCTTCAAAACTTAGATGTTGTAATTTTTAAAAATGATAGTCAAATTACCGAAATGGTAAACATGATTCATAAAAACAATTACAAAATAGAATACCTAGAAAAAAGATATTTTGAGACTAAACAAGAGCTAGAAGAGAAAGATCTAAAGCTAAATACTGCTTATTATACTGCTGGTACCGCTAAACAATTACTAAAGAAAGGAGTAATAACAAAACAAGGCGGTGTTATTGGCATAGGCAAAACTCAAAAACTATCTGAAAACTTTAAAAACGAAAATTTTCAGGAAGTGAACATTTCAAAGCTGAAACAAATAAAATTAAGTGCACATCAGATAAAATTAGTTACTACTCATCCTGCAAATAGTTTTTCAATAACCAAAGGCAATGGTAATTGTATATTAGCAATTTTAAATTCAGATAAATTTTGGTCGGCAAGTAAATACATGGTTATACTCATAGAAAAAGAGTAAATTATACATCTTAGCAATTGCAATTAATTTATTGTTTCCTTGCAAAGGCTTGTTCAAAAGGGAATTAATGCAATGCTGTGTTATTTTATTGCGGTAATTAAAGTTAAAATATCTTTATTGACAGAAATTGTATCCTTTTAATTATTTTTTTCTGAAATTCGCAGACAATTTATGAAATACTCTCTCGATAAAATTCAGGAACCAATAAAAGAACAAATGGATTCGTTTGAATTTAAGTTTAGAGAATTCATGAAAAGTCCAGTGCCCCTTTTAGATAAAATTACACACTACATTGTAAAACGAAAGGGAAAACAAATGAGACCAATGTTTGTATTTCTAACAGCAGAATTGCTAGGAAAAACAAACGAATCTACTTACAGAGCTGCTTCACTAATTGAATTGTTACATACCGCAACCTTAGTTCACGACGATGTTGTTGACGATTCCATGGAAAGGAGAGGTTTTTTTTCGGTGAATGCCTTATGGAAAAATAAAATTTCGGTTTTAGTAGGAGACTATTTACTTTCTAAAGGACTATTGCTGTCTGTAGATAACAACGATTTTGAATTGTTGCGTTTGGTCTCAAATTCTGTAAGAGAAATGAGTGAAGGAGAATTGTTGCAAATTGAAAAAGCAAGAAAATTAGACATTGATGAAGGTGTGTATTTTGAAATAATTAGACAAAAAACGGCCTCCTTAATTGCCTCTTGTTGTGCCTGCGGCGCTCAAAGTGTTAGTGCCAATAAAAACACAGTTGAAACTCTCAGGATATTTGGAGAAACAACCGGAATTGCGTTTCAAATTAAAGATGATTTATTTGATTTTGGCAGCAGTTCAGAAACTGGCAAACCAACCGGCATAGATTTAAAAGAAAAAAAAATGACCTTGCCTCTGATTTTTGCCCTGTCGCAATCTAGCTCTAAAATAAAATCAGAGATGATTGGTATAATTAAGAATTACTCTGAAGATGAAAAAAAAGTAGAAAAAGTAATTGACTTTGTTTTAAATTCTGGG
>CAIMMJ010000119.1 GCA_903842515.1 uncultured Bacteroidota bacterium
TCAAATATTTTTGGCAATAAATTACTAGTTTACTTGTCTTACATTATTTCTCTTTTCTTAATTATTGTAGTAATGCAGTTTTTTAGAAACCCAATTAGAATATTAAAACTAGATGAAAATTCAATCATTTCTCCTGCAGATGGAAAGGTTGTAGTTATTGAAAATGTATTTGAACCAGAATATTTAAAAACTAATTGTATTCAAATAAGCATTTTCATGTCGCCTACAAATGTTCATATCAACAGAAATCCTGTTAGCGGAATCGTTTCGTTTTTTAAATATCATCCTGGTAAATTTTTAGTTGCATGGCATCCAAAATCCAGCACAGAAAATGAAAGAACTACTATAGCAATTAAAACAGCAAAAGGGGAGGAGATTTTAATGCGACAAATTGCAGGAGCTTTGGCCCGAAGAATTGTTTGGTATTGCAAAGAAAATGATGTGGTAAAACAAACTAATGAATTTGGCTTTATTAAATTTGGCTCTCGTGTTGACCTTTACCTGCCGCTTACTTCCAAAATAAATGTGCAATTAAATCAAATTGTTAAGGGCGGAATATCCGAACTGGCATTTTTATCTTAATATTTTAATGAAATTATCTATTGTAATACCAGCATACAACGAAGCAAAAACAATTCATTTAATTTTGGATAAGATAAAAACCGTAAGTCTGCTTTCGAATATTCAAAAGGAAGTTGTTTTTGTTGATGATTTTTCAAAGGATGATTCGGAAGCAGTAATTCAAAATTACATTAAGAACAATCCCAATCTTACCATTTCATATTTTAAACACGAAAAAAATAAAGGTAAAGGAGCCGCATTGCATACCGGAATTTCAAAAGCTACTGGTGATTTTATTGTAATTCAAGATGCAGATTTAGAATATGACCCTAATGAATATAATATCTTGTTAAAGCCTATTTTAGATGGATTTGCTGACGTTGTTTATGGTTCAAGATTTGTTGGTGGGAGGCCCCATAGAATTTTATTTTTTTGGCACACAATTGGAAACAAGTTTTTAACTTTCCTTTCAAACATGTTTACCAACTTAAATTTAACCGATATGGAAACGTGTTATAAATTGTTTAAGGCAGATCAGATAAAATCATTGAATTTAAAAGAGAAAAGATTTGGCTTTGAACCTGAAGTAACGGCAAAAATTAGCAGGTTAAAAGGAATAAGAATTTATGAAGTTGGAATTTCGTATTATGGTAGAACCTACGAAGAAGGGAAAAAAATAAACTGGAAAGACGGTTTCAGAGCCATATTTTGCATTGTAAAGTATAACATTTTTAAATAATAATAAATTGAATAATTCAAACAAAAGCACATCAATAATAGACCCAAATGAAATAAAAAATATTTTCAGAATATTTTCAAAATACTGGGTGATAATTGCTGTATCCGTTATTTTGAGTTACATAATGGCTTTCTTTTATACTTACAAACTTCCTAACATTTATGAAGCTAGTTCTCAAATTTTAATTAAATCTAATGACACGTATGACGTAGGAAGTACAATTTTTCAAGGAATGAATGGAGGTCCAGGTTATGGAAATTTTAGAGATTATACAGATAATTATAATGCAATTAGGGTAATAAAGTCTTATGATTTACTAAAATTAACTGTAGACAAATTAAACTTAGATGTTTCTTATTTCATAGATGGAAGGTTAAAAACATCAGAGGTTTTTAAAAATTTACCTTTTGAAGTAAAATTAATATCATGCAATTCTTTTATTTATGAGCTACCAATAGCTTTTAAGTATTTAAATAATAAGGAATTTCAACTTTCATATCAGAGAAATGAAAAAATAGAAACTAAAAAATATCTTTTTGGTGTTCCAGCTGTTAATCCTGATTTTAATATCATAGTAAATAACAACTCAGAATTAACAAACCAATTTGCTAAGGAACTAAGAAAGGTACCCTATAAATTTATTATCAAAAACCGAGAACAGTTAATTCAAAAATACCAAGTTGCCTTATACTGTGAAGTCCCTGAATATACCGGAATCATACAAATATGGATTAAAGACAATATTGAAGAAAGGGCAATTGCATTTCTTGATACCTTAGGAAAAGTTTATATTGAAAATACGCTTCAGTCCAAATTAAATATTAACGAAAAAACCATTTCTTATATTAATAAACAATTAGAAGAATTAACTGATATAATAAATGAAACTCAAGATCAAATGCAAGATTATAAGGATAAAGAAGCTATCCTTAATTTAAATAAAGAAGAAGAGTTGCTCTACAATAATTTAGTGGAAGTTGAAAAAACTAATCAAGAAATTGATTATAAATTAAATGGCTTGGCTCAAATGGAGAAGTTTATAATTGAAAATAAAAACTCTGATAACATGCCCCCCCAATTTCTTATCTCTACAAATGATATTTTTCTTAAAAAGGGACTAGAAGACCTTTTTACAATGCAGATGAAAAGAAACGCTGACATTACATTCACAACAAATAAAAATATTAGTGGTGTTGAAATTGACAATCAAATTAGATATTTAAAGCAAAAATTATTAAATTATATTCAAAACTCTAAATCTGAATTGGGTAATGAAATAATAATGAACAATAAAAAAATTGCGGATTTTGAAAAAATAATTGCAGATATACCTCTAAAGCAGAGGGAATTGTTAAATATTCAAAGACAATTAGAAATAAACCAAAAAATGTATGAGTATTTGCTCGAAAGAAAAGCAAATACAACAATTGCTCGGGCCGGAATTATATCAGATTCAAAAATTATCGAATCTGCAAGAGCAACGGGAAAAGTAGAACCCAATAAATCAAATATAATTTTAACCTTTATTTTAGTTGGATTAGCTTTTGCACTTATTTTGATTTTTTTAATAACTGTCTTTATCGAAAAATTAGAAAGTATTGCTGAATTGAAACAAAAAACAAATCTTCCAATTCTGGGTGAGATTATTCACTTTGAAATTCCCAAAAATCAAAATTTGGGCGATTTCCTAATTAATCAAGCACCTAAATCGCAATTGGTTGAATGTTTCAGAATCATAAGAACCAATCTCCAGTACATCAATAGAAACGAAGATGCAAAGGTTTTTCTTTTTACATCAAGGAATCCCTCAGAGGGGAAAACTTTTAGTTCTATTAATCTAGGAATAATACTTGCAAAATCTGATAAAAAAGTTTTGTTGCTGGAATTTGATATGCACAAACCAAGAATTGGACAAGTATTAAATTTGCAATCTGACATAGGTTTGTCAACTATTTTAATTGGAAAATCTCTTCCTGCTGATGCCGTTGTAAAAACACCCATTCCAACCTTGGATTTATTACTTTGTGGCCCAATTCCTCCTAATGCTTCTGAGCTGGTTTTGAGTTCAAGAGTCAAAGAAATTATAAATTTTGGAAAAGAAAATTATGATTATGTAATTATTGATACCCCCCCAATAGGTTTAATTACTGATGGAGTGGAGCTAATGAAATATTCAGACATTAACATACACATCATTAATACAAAGTTTCCGCACAAAGAATCCATAAGAATTATTACAGAGGTAGCCGAACAAAGAAATACAGGAAACTTTGCACTGATTCTGAATGGTGTTAAAAGGAAAAAAATAAATAAAATTCTTGGGAAATACGGATATGGGTATGGCTACTCATATGGATATGCACAAAATTATAAATAGAGTTTAATCAAAAATTTACAACTGTTATAATTGGCATGCCAAAGAAATTATAATTTCATAATTTTTTGAGCGTATTTTTTTTGGCTAGCAAAATTTTATTTCTACAAGTCGTTAAAGAAACTAATAAATGTAATTATTTATAAATCTTCGCATTTTACGCTATTTCATTAATTTTAACTTGCTCTAATTTAGTTGATTTTGGAAACAATTGTTCTTATTATTAAGAAATTGTTAAATTTGCACCATATTAAAATTAGAATTTGATAACACCATTAAATATTTTAGGCTTAATACTTGCATACCTATTGGGCTCAATACCAACAGCGGTATGGATTGGTAGATTGTTTTATAACAAAGATGTAAGAGAGTTTGGAAGTGGAAATGCCGGAGCAACAAACACGTTTAGAGTTTTAGGTAAATCGGCAGGAATTCCGGTTTTAGTTATAGATGTTTTAAAAGGGTCTATCTCTATTTTACTTGTTGGATTAATTTCAGATATTCCAACAAATTCCGATGCATTTATAAATCTTCAATTAGCGTTTGGAATAAGCGCCTTTATTGGGCATTTATTTCCCGTATTCGCAGAATTTAGAGGAGGAAAAGGAGTAGCTACAATGCTTGGCATTGTGTTGGCATTAAATTTTCCAAGTGCGTTGTTGGCCATCCTTGTTTTTTTAGTTGTATTTATACTTAGTGGTTATGTTTCGCTTAGCTCTATAAGTGCAGCATTAAGTTTTCCTATATTTGTCTTGGCAATTTTAAAGACAGATTATCCAACTATGGTAATTTTTTCCCTAATGGTATCAATATTAATGCTTATAACCCATCAAAAAAATATTGAAAGACTTCTCAAAAAAGAAGAATCAAAAATGTTTTTATTCAAAAAGAAAGCAATTTGAAAATTTTCTTAAACTAATTTTTTTTTTCTTCGTAATAGCACCATTTGAATTAACTTATTTATACTTGCCTTAATATAGGTTTTACACAGAATGATGAGTTTGAGAAAATTTACGTATTTTTTAATTTTAGTATTCTCTTGTTCAATTCCTTTGTTTTCTGGTGCCCAAGATAATTTTGGTTCAGAAAAAGAACTAAAGTCAAAAGCAGCAAAGTATTTTAATAACGATGATTATACCACATGTTTGCCTCTTTATTCTCAGCTATTAAGCCTATACCCCAAAGACCCCGAAATGAATTATCGTTATGGAGTTTGTATATTAATGGCTGGCAAAGAAAAAGAAAAATCTATTGCCTATTTAAGCACCGCTGCCAAAAGTTCAGAAATTGACAAAGAAGTTTACTTTTATTTAGGTAAGGCTCTTCATTTAAATTATAGATTCGACGAGGCTGTTGTGAATTATAATTTATACAAAACAAAGGCAAGTGCAAAAAACCTTACTAAATTTGATGTGGATAGGCAAATTGATATGTGCAAAAATGGCAAATCTCTGCTACAGTCCATAACCGATATATCCGTAATTCAAAAGAACCAATTTCCTATTTCAGATTACTTTAGGGCTTACGATTTAGGAAAATCTGGTATAAAAGTGTTGGTAAAACCCGAAGATTTAAAATCCATAGAGGATAAAAAAAGAAATGAAACTTCAGTAATTGTTGTAAATCCAGGTAATCCATACATATACTTTTCTAGTTACGGCGATGAAGACAAAGGACATAAAGAAATTTATAGAATTGCAAAAAACGATAATTTTTCGTGGCCTAAAGCACAAAATCTTGGCAACGCAATAAACTCACCTTTTGACGATGATTATCCTTTCCCGTCATCTGATGGCAAAACTTTGTTTTTTGCATCAAAAGGGCATAATTCAATGGGTGGATTTGATATTTTTAGAACTGTTTACGATTCTGCCAAAGGCTTATTTTCAACTCCAGAAAATCTAGATTTTGCAATAAATACACCCGATGATGACGTGTTATTTATTTCAGATCCTAAAATAGATTTTGCCTATTTTGCTTCCAAACGAAGTAGCGATGCAAATAATATTTCTGTTTTTAAAATCAAAAAAGAAAGACTTCCCGGTAAATTTGTGTTGATAAAAGGAAATTTCTTTGCCAATGATCCGCAAACTCATACACCAACAAAAATTACAATTAAAACCGAAGATAACACAAAGTTAATTAGTGCAATAAACACCAATCCTAAAAGCGGAGATTTTCAATTGCTCCTGAGACAAGGAAGCACTTATAGTTATACTGTAGAAACTAATGGGTTTTTAACTCAAAATCAAAAAGTTACTATTCCAGAAAACTCTAAGCTAATTCCACTATTGCAACTTGTTAACTATTCAAAAATTAACAACAAAGAGGTATTAACAATTAGCAATAAATACGACGAATCTTCAACCCCCGAAGCAACACTGCAAGCTTCAATTCAACTGTTAAAGGATATGGCTAATTTGGATGTAAATGCTACTGCAACATCATCCTCTTTGAGCCCTAAAGAATCCAATGCAATTGCAGCAAATAAATTAAATCAGGCAGAAAAAACAAAAAATAAAGAATATCCAAATATTACTATTGAACACCAAAAAATACTTAGGGCAGAGAACGAAGAATTTAAAAGACTTAAA
>CAIMMJ010000120.1 GCA_903842515.1 uncultured Bacteroidota bacterium
AGAGAACTTTGAAACTTGTAACCGTTACTATCACTACTGCAAGACCTGGTATCATTATCGGAAAAGGCGGACAAGAGGTAGACAAGTTGAAAGAAGAACTTAAGAAAATTACAGACAAAGAAGTTCAAATCAACATCTTTGAAATCAAAAGACCTGAGTTAGATGCTTATTTAGTTGCAACAAGCATTGCTCGTCAAATTGAAAGCCGTATTTCTTACAGAAGAGCTATTAAAATGGCTATTGCAGCAGCAATGCGTATGAATGCTGAAGGAATGAAAGTTTTAATTTCTGGTCGTTTGAATGGTGCCGAAATGGCACGTTCAGAAGGTTTTAAAGAAGGAAGAATTCCTTTGTCAACTTTCAGAGCCGATATTGATTATGCATTAGGTGAAGCTCATACTACTTATGGTAGAATGGGAATCAAAGTGTGGATCATGAAAGGTGAAGTATACGGAAAACGCGATTTATCTCCACTAGTTGGAATGGATAAAAAGCAAGCGTCTGGTGGTAAAGGTGGAGATGCTCCACGTGGAGACAGAAAACCTTTCAACAAAGGTGGTAAACCAGATGCACGTAAAAGAAAGTAATTTTTTAAATTAAAGAAAAATGTTACAGCCTAAAAGAACAAAATACCGCAAGGTACAAAAAGGTAGAATGAAAGGTGTTGCTCAAAGAGGACACTTACTTTCAAGTGGAATGTTTGGAATCAAATCAATGGATTCATCATTTTTAACTTCACGTCAAATCGAAGCTGCACGTATTGCTGCAACTCGTTACATGAAGAGAGAAGGTCAATTGTGGATCAATATCTTTCCAGATAAACCTATAACAAAAAAGCCTCTAGAAGTACGTATGGGTAAAGGTAAAGGAGCCGTTGAATATTGGGCTGCTGTTGTTAAACCCGGAAGAATTATGTTTGAAGTTGGAGGAGTTCCTTTGTCAGTTGCTAAAGAAGCTTTACGCTTAGCAGCTCAAAAGCTTCCAGTTAAAACTAAGTTCGTCGTTGCTAGAGATTTTGAAGCATAATATATATAAATTATGAAACAATCAGAAATTATTGGTCTGTCTACAGCTGAATTGCAAGAAACACTTGTTCAGTTAAAAAAAACATATGCCGAATTAAGAACGGCTCACGCAATTTCACCAATTCAAAACCCGTTGCAAATTAAGTTTGCAAGAAGATCGGTAGCGAGATTGGCAACTGAATTAAGTAAAAGAGAATTGCAATAATTGTAATCTGCTGAAAAGATGGAAAAAAGAAATTTAAGAAAAGAAAGAGTTGGTGTTGTAACCAGTAACAAAATGGAGAAATCTATAGTTGTATCTGAAACTCGTAGAGTAAAACACCCTTTATACGGAAAGTTCGTGTTAAAGACTAAGAAATATGTTGCACACGACGAAACAAATGACTGTAACATTGGTGATACTGTAAAGATCATGGAAACACGACCTTTATCAAAATTGAAATGTTGGAGATTAGTTGAAATCATTGAAAGAGCTAAGTAATTATGGTACAACAGGAATCAAGATTAAAAGTAGCAGATAACACAGGAGCAAAAGAAGTTTTGACTATCCGTGTTTTAGGAGGAACGAAACGTCGTTATGCCTCTGTTGGAGATAAAATTGTAGTATCAATTAAAGATGCAACACCAAACGGAAACGTGAAAAAAGGTGCTGTTTCTACTGCAGTTGTTGTACGTACCAAAAAAGAAGTGAGAAGAGCTGATGGATCTTATATCAGATTTGATGATAACGCATGTGTATTATTGAATGCTGCTGGAGAAATGAGAGGAACTCGTGTTTTTGGTCCGGTTGCCAGAGAACTTCGTGAAAAACAATTCATGAAAATTGTATCATTAGCACCTGAAGTGCTTTAATTCGATTAATGATGACAAAGTTAAAAATAAAATCAGGCGACATCGTAAGAGTAATTGCTGGAGACCATAAAGGTACAGAAGGGAAAGTTCTTAGAGTTGACCGTGAGAAAAACAAAGCGATTGTTGAAGGTGCTAACATGGTTTCGAAACATACCAAACCAAGTGCAAAAAACCCTCAAGGAGGAATCGTTAAGAAAGAAGCTCCTATCCATATTTCAAATTTGTCTTTGATAGATCCAAAATCTAAAGAAGCTACTAAAGTTGGAATGAAAATAGAAGGTGATAAGAAAGTGAGATTTTCAAAAAAATCTAATCAAGTACTATAGTTATGGCATATATACCTAGACTAAAAGAAGAATATAAGAGTAGAGTTATTGCTGCTCTTAAGGAAGAATTTGGTTACAAAAATGTAATGCAAGTTCCAAAGTTGGAAAAAATTGTTATTAGCCGTGGTGTTGGTGCTGCAGTATCTGATAAAAAATTAGTTGACTACGCAGTAGAAGAACTTACTAAAATTACAGGTCAAAAAGCAGTAGCTACCATTTCTAAAAAAGACGTAGCGTCATTCAAATTAAGAAAAGGAATGCCTATTGGTGCTAAAGTAACATTAAGAGGAGAAAGAATGTATGAGTTTTTAGATAGACTTATTACTTCTGCTTTGCCTCGTGTTAGAGATTTTAGCGGAATTAAATCTACTGGTTTTGATGGTAGAGGAAATTACAACCTAGGAGTTTTGGAACAAATTATTTTCCCAGAAATTGATATTGATAAAGTAAATAAGATTTCAGGTATGGACATCACGTTTGTTACCAATGCGAAAACGGATACTGAAGCAAAATCATTATTAGCAGAATTAGGTTTACCTTTTAAAAAGAATTAAGTTATGGCTAAAGAATCAATGAAAGCCCGCGAGGTTAAAAGAGAAAAAACGGTAGCAAAGTACGCTGAAAAAAGAAAAGCTTTATTAGAAGCTGGAGATTATGAAGGCTTACAGAAATTACCTAAAAATGCTTCTCCTGTTCGTTTACACAATCGTTGTAAATTGACCGGAAGACCAAGAGGGTACATGCGTCAATTTGGTCTTTCACGTGTAACTTTCCGTGAAATGGCAAACCAAGGGTTAATCCCAGGTGTTAAAAAGGCGAGCTGGTAAAAAACAAATTTTAATTGGTTTTAGGTTCAATAGAAGTAGTTTTTGTTGAAAACCGGAACCGCAAATTTATACATATGTATACAGATCCAATTGCAGATTACTTGACGCGAGTTCGTAACGCTGTGGCTGCAAACCACAAAGTTGTTGAAATTCCGGCATCTAATCTAAAAAAAGAGATTACCAAGATCTTATTTGATCAAGGGTATATCTTAAGTTACAAGTTTGAGCAGAATACCGTTCAGGGTTCTATCAAAATTGCTTTGAAGTATGATAAAGATACTAAAGAGCCTGTAATCAAAGATATCCAAAGAATTAGTAAACCAGGTTTACGTAAATACGCAGGTGCTTCTAAAATTCCAAGAATCCTTAATGGATTAGGTATTGCGATTGTTTCTACTTCTAAAGGTCTTATGACTGGGAAACAAGCTAAGCAATTGAATGTAGGTGGTGAAGTAATTTGTTACGTATACTAATATTAAAGACTATATAAGATGTCAAGAATAGGTAAAAATCCAATTGTAATCGCTGCCGGAGTAACTGTTGAAGTTGCTAATGGTGTGGTTACAGTAAAAGGAAAGAATGGTCAACTTACACAGGAGTTTTCGGACGTTACTGTAAAAGTTGAAGACGGTCAAGTTCTAGTAGAAAGATCGTCTGATCAGAAAGACCAAAGAGCAAAACACGG
>CAIMMJ010000121.1 GCA_903842515.1 uncultured Bacteroidota bacterium
ATAGGATAAGTAATAAATTGAAAGAAGTAGCTGAAACAAATAGAAGTGGTATTATTGCTTTGTCTTCAGATTCAGATGAACTAGAATCATTTATAGGTGAACTGCGGGCAGACTTAAGCGATTTGGCAGAAACAACGGGCAAAGAAATACGTTTTAAAATTACCGAAAATATACCAAGCATTGCGGTTGAACCTATCTTTAAATTCAATATCTCTGCCGCTATGAAAGAGGCAATAAATAACTCCTTAAAATATGCAAACTGCGAATTTGTTGAAGTAAAAATTGATGTAACTGAACGCAATTATCAAATTACTGTCTCCGATTCAGGTTTAGGAATAAGTAACTCCCAAAAAAATCATCATGGCTATGGTATGATTAATATGAAAAACCGCATCAAAACTATTGGCGGAAGTTTTTCAATTGAAACAAAACAAGGTTATGGTACTAAAGTAGTATTTGAAGGTTTTTTTAATAGAAGTACCTTCACCGGATAAACCAAGCCAAAGCATTCATTAAAATGCAAAACTACACTTCGGTAAATATTGCAATCGTTGAGGATGACAAAGAAACCAGAAACTTAGTTGCAAATTATTTAGAATCAGTTCAGCACTTTAAAGTCATAGAAACCTTTGATTCTGCCGAAGCAATTATAGTAAAATTTAATAAACTTGAAATAGATGTTTGTTTGGTTGATATTGGCTTGCCAGGCATGAATGGAATTGAATGTATATACAAGCTAAAAACAGTTAAACCTAAAGTTAATTTTATTGTTTTTTCAACCGCCAATAACAATGAGCAACTCTTTAATGCACTGGCTGCAGGAGCAACAAGTTATATCCTAAAACATCAGATTACAAAACTACAGCAAGCTATCGAAGATGCCGTTGAAGGAACGGGAACCTTTTCGCCCGGTGTGATCAATCGTTTGAGAGATTATTTTCTTGGTTTAAAAACCGAAAATCAATTAGTTAAAAAACTTACAGAAAGAGAAATGGAGGTGCTTGTAATTGCCAGCAAGGGAAAAAGAAATAAAGAGATTGCCTCTGACTTAAATATAGATGAAACTACCGTTAAAAAACACATGTCAAATGTTATAGCAAAATTACATGTGGGCAACCGAGTGGAGGCAATTAACATCCTACTTGGTCATTAAAAGATTCTAAAGTTGTTTTAATAATAGTCTTCAAACATTTCAATTTAAAGTAATTTGTTAAACCATTAATAAATTAAAGATAGATTAATATTCCCTTAAATCTTATTGTTTTTTTATACTAAAGTAGTATTTATACATTACTTGGCGCAGAGTAATTTGGCTCCGTTTAAAATATTATTTACTGCAATTCAAAATCTACTTTACAATTTATTAAAATGAAAAAATTTATTCATGCAGCTCAACAAGTAATGGTCTGTTGCTCTAAACTATTTAATGTTATAAGTGCATTACTAAGTAATATTCCTAAATTGCTAATAGTAAATATTTACACTAAAATTAGCACATCATACAGTGGATATAGTATACTTGGTCAGGCAATCACACTTAACCACTCAATTTCCAAGAGAGCACTTATGCTTGGTTGTTTGCTGTATTGTTGTGGAGGAAGTATTTATGGTGGAAATTACGTCGTTAACACAACTGATGATTCGGGAACAGGTTCTGGAACAAGCGGCTCGCTCAGGTATTGCCTTACAGCAGCTAATTTTTCAGCTAACCCCGACACAATTAGCTTTTCTGGGTTAGCTGCTGGTAGCACAATTACCCTAAGTACTGATCCGCTTCCCCAAATTTCAACTACCATGATGATTGATGCAACAACGGCTATAGGCTGGACTGCAAATACTGTGGGTATAACCCTAGATGCAACAGATAATACAAGCAATCAAATCTTAAGTATCGTAAACGTGCCAAACGTAGAAATCTATGGTTTACAGATTATTGGTGGTTTGTCAACAAGTTTTGGAATATTAATAAATGGTGATAATGCAGACGGTTTTAAGATTGGTGCTGTAAACAAAAGAAACTTTATAAACAGAGCGGCCAATACAATCATTAAAGTTATTGGTGCTGACAATGGATTTATTCAAAACAATTATTTAGGGTGCGATGTTACCGGTTCTTTCGGATATTATGGCGAACCACTTACCGTACCCCCTAATTCGGGAAGTGGTTTATGGCTTACCGATGGTGCTGATGGAAATACAATTGGAGGAGCTCAATCTGGTCAAGGAAACCTCATTGCAGGAGGAACGGGGCTTGGCATTTTGCTGGGTTTTAATTATGATTCCACTCCCGGAGGACTAAGCGGATGTTCTGACAATATTTTTTATGGGAATAGGTTAGTAGGATTAGAAACGCTCCAATTTTATTATATCGCTTTTTGGATAGACGGGAACTCCGATAACAACATTATTGGTGGTGTAGAACCCGGCCAGGCAAATGATTTATCGTATTCATCCAACGGTATTTCAGATGATGGAAATGGTTTTCAGGTTATCCGCATCTGGAGCTCTGAAGCACAGGGAAATACCATACGAGGCAATATTATGACTTGCGGACTTGGAACAGGAATAGGTCTTCTAACTCCAGGTGCCAATAATAATCAAGCTGCTCCTATCATTAGTAATTTTAATTCAACTTCAAACATTTTATCAGGAACCTCAACTACTCCAAATGCTGCTATTGATGTTTATTTGGGAAGCGACTGCAATGGAAATCTTACAGATCAAATAAAGAGCAAGGGCTATCTTACCAGCGCTTTGGCTGATGAAAACGGAAACTGGAGTGTTGATTTATCTCCTTTTGCATGCCTGTCTAATAACCAATATGTAACAGCAACAGCTACACACCCCATTAACGGCAGCACAGGGCCATTTTCCGATGGTTTTCTTGTTTCTGGTATAGCTGCCGGAACAGGATTACCAACAGCCTCCTTTACCTATGTTCAAACCAATGATTACGTAGTTGAATTTAACAATACCTCTACCCCAGGTTGCACATACCTGTGGGATTTTGGCGCAGGTAGCACAAGTAACGAGGCTAACCCTAGTCATGACTTTCTTTTTGACTTTACATGGCCAGTAAGGTTAATAGTAAGCAACGATTGTGGCTCAGACACACTAGATACAACAGTGGTGGTAATAAGAAGTGGAATTTATGAAATTGGAACAACTGACCTAACTATTTCAGATCAAGCCGGCACTTTAAGTATACAATCCAATATCCCATTTGAAAGAGGAACTGTTCTTTCATTAAATAATCTTTCCGGCCAATTAATAAGTAGTAAAATGATGGCTTCAGGTAATCAAAATTTCATACAAATCCCAACGCAGCAGTTAGCACCCGGAATCTATTTCATTACCATCCAAAGCCATTCCAAGCAAATAACACTAAAATGGTTAAAAACGAATAATTACTAATAACAAATTCATCAAACAATTCAATATCAAAAATATGATAACAAATTTTACTCATCCGCAACCAAAGGCCATTGGACTTACACCGAAGACTTGTTGTAAGCAATCCATAAAAAGGATCACAGCAAAAGGCGCAAAGAAGATTAAACTTTTCCTGTTGTTGGCAATTCAGGTTCTTGTGATGCAAGCCTCAGCCCAAGTAGTTACCGTAACTGGGAATGCTGCTGGAACCTATGGCTCATTGCAATTAGCTTTTGCTGCCTTGCCTGCCACACTTACTGCCAATACTGTAGTTACATTAAATGCTGGCAACCCGCAAACTTCGCCAGTTGGTGGTTATAGTATTACTACCACAGGTACTGCCTCTTTTTCGCTTACTATAAATGGTAGCAATAATACGATTACTGCTCCCACTCAAACAGCGGGAAGTGTAAACGATGCAATCTTTAAAATCATCGGTGGTGATTATATCACCATCCAAGGTTTTACCATGCGGGAAAGAGTTTTTACACCTGGTGCTGCAGATATCGCAGCCGCAACAAATACAATGACCGAATGGGGGGTGGCATTATTGCGCTCAAGCACCACCAATGGTGCACGAAACAACACCATTCAAAACAATACCATTAGTTTAAACAGAAGTTATTCCAATACATTTGGAATCTATTCAAATACTACACACACTGCTACAGATGTTATAAACTTACAGGATCCAAGCGCTGCAAGCGGAACCAACAGTAACAATAGAGTTTATGCAATCTCAATTAGCAATGTGAATTACGGGATTGTGTTTATAAGTCCTGGCTCTTTTGCAACAATTACTAATATGGATAGCGGAAATGATATAGGTGGAGCTTC
>CAIMMJ010000122.1 GCA_903842515.1 uncultured Bacteroidota bacterium
AACCCATTCACTTCTTTGTCTTGAAACAAAGAAGTAAACAAGAAATTCGCCGCGGCGAACAAGGCTCCATTTTATCTTTTCCTCCTGACGTCGGAATTATTTTTACTTGCAAAATTGCGACCTTTTGGGTGATATTCGAGCCATGCTCTCATCTTCCCAAAAGGTTCCCGCATTTTGCTGCACAAAAATAACCATATAAAATGATGCCGTTTTTCGCTCCGAATAAATGCCATGGTTTTAATTATAAACATCAGAAAACAGTAGATTGGAATCTCATTTTTTACTTCAAATCAATTGATTCTATTGAGCTTAAGAGAATTTGAGGGTCTACTACTTAATAAGTTTCTATCGTAAATCATATTTTACTAGAGCGCTACATTGTTTTTATATTTTGTTTGGATAGCTTTTTTAAAAAAATATTTTTAAAGAAATTTTTCTGGTAGTATAAAAACATATTCTATTTTATCTTTGAGTGTTTTCTATGCCAACTGTGACATAAATTCAATTTGTTGAATAATCATTTCTTTTTCCAAATAAGAAGTCTTACTAATCTCCATTTTTAGCAATTTCGATACAGGTGGTATTGCTCTTTCAAAATTTTAAATTACTTGCTTTTATCAACTATTTTGTTCCATTGGGTTTGTTTTTTTGATAAATGTTTTGCATCGTTTTTCTTATCTGAAAAAAGTTAAAAATAGTATCGTTATAGTCAAAACAAATTTACTTTCACTTGTTGATTTTTTAATTGGTTTACAAAATAGCTTGAGTTAAATTTTAGCAAAATAAATATCAGCAAAATATTATTGATGCTAAAAGCCATTAATTTTTTTGAACTAAATTTTATATGTTGAATTCATCTTTTAAAAAAAAGAAGAGGAGATTTTTTGCCTCAGCTAATGTATATTACACGCTAATTTCTTTTTGTAATTGAACAGGGCGTTTTATTTATTCAAATTGTCCTTTATTTATATATCCATCAATTTCGTTAGAATAAACTTTTAATGTTGTGTAGCTAAATACAAGTCTGAGCTTAGTTTTAAAAGTCCCATCAAATTGTTTCATTGTAGTAACCGCAAGTTGTTTTGGCCCAAGATAAAACTGTGTTAGCCCTTTTCCGCATCCATACTTGTATTTTTTTTGAATTGGTTTCCAAATTCCGTTTTCGTCTTTTGCTTCCATTATAATTGGTAAAACATTGCCAAATCCAATTTCCAAAGTGTCTTTACAAAGGTTTTCAATAAATACCGGGTAGGCAATCTTGCCAACTCTGTATTCAGGTTTCTTAAGGTATTCCCAAACTCCCATTGGCGAGCCCACCGTTTGTGTTGTGTCAATTGAAATGATCATTGTTTTTGGATCCGGTTTTTTGTGCTTGCCCCATTTATATATTCTATTTCCAACTTTTGATGTATTGTATGTAATTTTTAGTTCGTTTTTCTTATCTCCAATATAGATTGGTGAAAATTGGGCTACTGATATACTTGTGGCTGTATCTTTTTGCAATACATTGTTAAATGTGTCTATCAATTTAAGTTTAGCATAATAATTCTTTTGTTTTGAGGTTGAATTATTTTTGGCAGAACTATTTTTTGATACTTGTTTATTATTACTCTGACCAAAACTTGTCAGAAAAAAGATAAACAGTAAATAAAAAACTACTTGTTGTCTTTTCATTTTGTTGCTCTATTAATATTTTATTTAGCGTTTTTAGATTGGCTATGGGCTAAAAATTTACAACAAACCTTCTTCTCTGCATCTATTTTTTGATAAGGAAGATTCGTTTCCTTGCTAACTACTAATTCCATTGACGAGAGGCGAAACTCTAATTTTTCTATACTCATGTTTTGGTTCTTATTTTTCTGTTGCAGTTTAATTTAAGGTTTGTAAATATTCTAGATAAATAGCTCCTCTTCTTTCGGCAAAGTAATCAAGCAACAACAAAAAGCTTGCCTGAATAAATAGTCCAAGTCCAAATCCTTTATAAAAAGCGCTTGACTGGAAATATAAAAACATAATCATACCTGCAATTAGCAATACAATTTCTACCCAACGGTATATGATAAAATTTTTCATTACTACCTGCATTCTTGATATTTCTTGGGTTTTAATTTTGCTTGTATTGGTTGCTACTATTTCTTTTACTCGCACTATATCTTTTGGACTTCTTATGTAAACAGAGCTACCTACAGCTATTTGGATAAAAGCAACAGCAATTAGGGGATAAGCTACTCCATTGTAAAAAGGTTGTTTAATCTTTATTAAGAAGTAAGCAGCAAATGCAATGGCTAAAATGCCAACCAAAACAAAAAAAATACTTTCGTATTTTTCTGCGTAAAAATATTTTTCTAATTGGTTCATGATCTTTTATTGTTAAGGGTAAGATAGGTCCACAAACCTCCTATTAAGTCTATACTTCCTATTAAAGCTAACATTGGCGATTGCTTTAAGAAATATACAAAAACAACCGTTATAATAAAGAAAAAAAACCGACCAACAATTGTAGCTTTGTAAAATGCTGTTTGGTTATGTAAGGAAGAGTAGAAATAATAAATGCCGGTGGTAAAAGTAAAAAGACCTACCATTCTTATCCATATTTCACGGGTTTCGGAAAATCCAAAAAGTGTGAGTAATAAGTTTGGTGTAAGCACCAAAATTGTTCCCATCAAAAAAAGATAGAAACTGTAGACAAGAATTGAAAGGGAAGATTGGTTCATAATTATTTTGCTTTGTCTTGAATTTTACGAGTTATTTTAACTACCAAGGCCCTTGGTGTAAACCTAACGGAATTTGCTAGTATCCAATTCATCAGTCCGTGTATGGCAACAGTTTTTCCTTTTAGCATGGCTGCATATCCATATTCTGCAACATCTTTAGAAGTGGGTAATTTTCTTCCTTTTACCAAATTACTTTCTTCCATTGCTGCTGCTGCCTGAAATCCACTTTCTGTTGCGCCCGGGCAAAGAGTTGTAACGGTTACGCCTTTATCACTAACTTCATTGTTCACTGCTTCTGAAAAACTGAGTACATAAGCCTTGGTTGCAAAATAAACTGCCATTATAGGCCCAGGTTGAAAAGCTGCCGTAGATGCCACATTCATGATTTTTCCACTTCTCCGTTTTACCATATCTTGCAAGTATAATTTTGTAAACTGCGTCAATGTTGTAATGTTTAAATTAATCATTTGCAATTCTTTGTTCCAGTCTGTTTCTACAAACATTCCAAAATCTCCAAAACCTGCATTGTTAATCAGATAGTCAATTTTAATATTTTGTTTGTTTGTTTCGTCGTATACTTCTTGAGCTGAATTAAATGCAGATAGGTCTTTACCAATAACGTAAACCGAAACCTTATACTGATTTTCTAATTCTTTTTTTAGTTCATCTAATTTTGATTTATTTCTGGCCACCAAAACTAAGTTACCACCTTTTGAGGCGTGAATTTTTGCCAATTCTAATCCAATTCCATTAGATGCTCCTGTGATTAATGCTGTTGTCATTTTATTTAATGTTATAATTTTTTCAAAAGTATAGCTATATAATTAAACATACAACATTAGAGTATAGTCTATACTTGTAATTTATTTTTTAACGCTTTATATTTGCACTATGTTAATAAGTGAATTGTCAAAACGAACAGGTATATCTGCCCATACTATCAGGTTTTATGAAAAATCGGGATTGATAAAGGGTAAACGCGATGAGAAAATAAAGTCAAATAAATATTTTCATTACGATCAAGAAACGGTGGAGAAATTAGAGTTAGTAAAAGATGCAAAGTCAATAGGTTTTACTATTAGTGAAATTTCTCAACTAATGGATGCTTGGTACAACAATAAAATTACGGTGACAAAAAAGTTAGCCATTTTAGATGAGAAATTATTATCTATTGATGATAAAATAAAGCAACTAAAAGGGATGAAAAAAATGATTGTTCAGTTCAAAAAAGATGTCATTGAAGATGAATGTTGGTGATTTTTTGGAGCAGCACAACAGTAATATAATGCAATTGCTTTGTTGGTGCATTAAGTTCTGCTTTGCAAAATATATCCGTTAATAGTTTAATTAATTAAAAATTCTTTTCACCCGAGTTAACTCTGTTCATTAAGCCATTGTTTTATATTAAGAGCACTTTACATTTTGATGAATAAAATTAATAAGACCAGTATTAAATTGAATTCTATTGTTGAAGTTTATCTTTGCATATACACCATTAGATAATCTAAAAACATCTTTTAATTATCTGAATTAAACTTCTGCTGTGTTACCCAAGTGAACTAGGCCAAGTTAATAATAAGTATATCGTTGTTTTAGCAGAGTACGTAAAAAAGAATTTTCTTAATTTAAAATTTTACTATTTTTTTTGTAAAACAATGTAATTACTTTTTAGATTAATGTTTTTTATAGTAACTTCTTACCAAGGAAAAATATGAATGAAAAGCACTCGAGATAATTTATAATTTTTTCGACCTAGAATAATCATAACAAGTATTACTATCATTGTTTGGTAGAATGTTGTAAGCAATGGAAAAAAATAGTATAAAATTAAGAATGTAATAATTCCTTCTATTACAGCTAATCCATAACTTAAATACATTGCTCCTAAAAAATATCCGGGTTCTCTTTGGTAATGATAATTGCATATTTCACATTTATCATTCATAACAGGTAAGTTTAGTATGCCAACATTTTGTTTAAAAACAAAACCTTTATTGCATTTAGGACATTTTTCGTTTAATACGTTGAGCACAAAATTTATTTTTTTATTAGTAACATTCATGCATCAAAGTTAATTACTCAAAATTAATTCTGCGGATAATATCACTCCATTAATGGTACTATTAAGACATTTGTGTATTTTTGAGTATGAAAAATGAACTGCCAATTTATAGTATAAACAAATTTGAACTTTTAAGTAATGGAGCAGATTTTTATACTAATTTTTTAAATAAACACGTTAAAAAACATCAGTTTACCAATTTCCCTCATAAACACGATTTTTATTTGGTTATTTTGTTCACAAAAGGAAAAGGCAAACACGAAGTAGATTTTGAAACATATAAAGTTGAAACGGGAGCATTGTTTGTATTAAAACCAGGTCAAATGCATTATTGGGAATTATCGGATGATGTGGATGGATTTGTGTTTTTTCATTCTAGAGAATTCTTTGACAAAGGGTTTATTTCATTAAGCATTAAAGATTTTCATTTTTATAACTCTTTTCAAGGAACCCCGTATTTTAAACTAAACTTAAAAAAACTAAACACATTCACACACTTGATGAATGAATTAGTTAAGGAATATACCAATGCAGATTTTTTTAAATGGCAAAAAATTCATTCATTAATAGTTTTAGTATATATTCAAATTTCTCGAGAAAATAATCCTTTGCGGAATATTAAAAACCAAACATATTTGGTAAAAGTAAAACAGTTTGAAGATTTAATTGAGGAGAATTTTAGAATCGAAAA
>CAIMMJ010000123.1 GCA_903842515.1 uncultured Bacteroidota bacterium
GATATCCAAAAATTACGTGTTTCGGTTGTACCATTTTCTCCTTCTTTTAATCGAGCTAATTTGCTTTTGTAGATTGCCCATTGACCCTTTGCTTCCTGCCAAGCTAAACTAATATCATCCTTGAGTTTTGCATTGGTAAAATCGGAATTAAAGTCCTTTCCTTGCTGAAATAACGCCTGCTCTCCACGAATTTTTGCTAATAAATCGTTTGATAAAATGGAGCCTTGTATGTCAATTGATGGAAAATTCATAACTCTTACTTGTTTATTTTAGGGTTAGGAATTAAAACATATACCCCTAAAATATCTGGAGGTAAAACTGGTGTAACTGCTTCGAAACGCTTCGCCCCTATATATTTTGCGAATCTTGTATGTGCATTAACAAGCTCTTCACTTCTTTTTTGAACAACTTGTATAAAATTTGGATGTAGTGCTTGAAAATGTTCTATTTCTTTATTAAAAACAATTTGCTGTCTTTCTTTACTTATATCTAATGCATTTGAAGAATGTAGTAATTTTTTACACTGCTCCATGCTAAGTGCATTTATGCCTTCCGTTGTTTGTTCATATCCCCATAAAAACATTTCTTCAGAAACCATTTCATGTTTTTTGTTTACTTCACGTATTACATTTCTAACTCTAAATTGAATGAGAGTAGTTTGTGTTGCAACATCATCTGAGCTAAAAACTGATGCACGCGCAGCCTTTTGATTTTTTTTACTCTTGTCTAATGAATTTGCTATTAACCTGTGGCAAAGTTGTTCTACATAACGATGATTACGCCCTATATATTTAAAACCTTGGGGCGTTGGCGATTCAAAAGAAACATGGAACTTGTCTCCAATTCCTAAAGAAGATGAAATCCAATCATCCATATTTAATTTATTAATTAAGAACCCCCCTTTGACGATATCTACACTTCCCCCTAATAATTTTGAAGCTGAAATAACAAATTCTTGTAAGGTGTTGGTGTCCCCAATAGCTTCATCAACTTCTTCTAAGTCTTTTTTTACCTCTTCGGGCATAATACTCTCGTGTGCAAATATACTTCTGATGCTTTCGGCTTTTTCTCTTGCAGCTTCAATTTCATTCGTAATTTCTACATCTAACTCATCCAATTCAGCACTTGTGCCAAAATCAATTCTAATTTGTTTTGAAAATTTATTCTGAGCCTTTTCTGGATTTAATAAGACCTCTTTTAATACCTTGTCCATTACTGACCTATTATCATCTGCAAGTGCAATACTTACACCAGAAGTGTTTTGAATTTTTTGAATCTTTTCAATAATAATCTTCAAAACAACTACATCCATTGGATTGTCTTCACCAAATAAAACCTTTACATCAATAGTATTTTGATGATCCCCATTTTTGTCAATCCATCCAGGTTGACCATAACGGTCTACTCTCCCTTCCCTTTGTTCTAATCTATTTGGATTCCAAGGTAAATCATAATGCAAGATTGCATTAAACTTATCTTGTAGATTTATACCCTCACTTAAACAATCCGTGGCAACTAAAATCCGTTTTGGACTTTTTGCCATTTCATCTATTTTCTCCCTTCTTTCATCATCACTTAATTCACTTGTGATGGCCCTAACATCTACCTCCTTCGGTAGTATACTTTTTAAAATTTTAGCTACATAATGAGCAGTAGCTATAAATCTGCAAAATACAATTGGACTTTGTCCTTTATTTACCCAAATTTTTATCTGCTCTGATGCAAGTTTAACCTTCTCGTCCTTTTCAATTTTAGTTAGTTCTAAGGCTTTTTGCGCTAATCTGTTCAAAGTGTTCCATTCCGTATCTGACAATTCTGCTCGGTCAATTATTTCAATTTGCTCAGTATCATTTTGCTCATCCCATCTTTCTACAATAGGATTATCTCGAACTTCATCATCCCCTATTTCTTCATTTTCACTTAATTTGGATTTTCTTTTTAAAAGCATCTCATATCCTGCAGCTGGACTGCTCATTACCCCCCTTAATAAGGACAATGCAGCGAAATATTTTATTCTTGCCTTGTTCTCCGTTACACCATCAGTACTTATGCCTCTTGCAAATTTCAAAACATCTTGATATAATTTATAATATTCAGAAGATGATGAAATTTGATACGGAAGTTCTTCAGTTGTTCTTTTAGGAAAAGGAGTCTCTTCGTCAAGCCATTTTAAAATATTTTTTCTTTTTCGCTGTATGAAATGGCCAGCTACTTTTCTTTTTTCAGATGTGGTTAAGTCTAAAAAATTATATTTTTCAAATTCCTTATTAACTAATCCCAATAATGATTTAAACTCCCCGTCTTTTCCACTATGTGGTGTTGCAGTTAATAAAATAAGGTGTTGCTTTTCATTAGCTGCAATTTTTTCTAATAATTCATATCGTTGCTGACTTTGGCTTATTTTTTTAAAATCTAAGTTCTTAGTGCACGTATGAGCTTCATCCACTATAACTAA
>CAIMMJ010000124.1 GCA_903842515.1 uncultured Bacteroidota bacterium
ATCTTTCTGATGGCAAAGTTTATAAATTGCAAATGACAGAAAACTCATTTATAATTTCTAAAGAAGACTCATTAAGATTTAATCAGATAAAAGGAAAAAACATGATTGGGTTATTTTCTGAAAATGAACTTTATAAAATAGATGTTTTTGGAAATGGAGAATCGGTTTATTTTGCAAAAGACGATGATGACTGTTCTTTCATTGGAGTTAACAAGGCAGTTTGTACCAATATTTCAATTTCAATAAAAGAAAAAAAGGTAGATAAAATTACCATGAAAAATTCACCTGATGCTGTTATGTATCCTATAAAAGAATTACCTCCACAAGAATTAATTCTCAAGGATTTTATTTGGCGAGGTGCTGAAAGACCAGGTAAAAAAGCTGATTTAATTGGTACAAAATAACATCAAGTAACAAAAAAAATTGTTTTTTTGAGATAAATGTTAACTCAATATATTTACAAAAAGCACTATTATTTTGTTGTTTTTTTGTTTTTATTTACCTTCGTTTAATTTTAAAAAAAATTTAAAACATGAAAAAATTATTTTTTTGCTTACTTGTTAGCGTAACGTTTTTTAGTTCTTGTACCAAAGAACCTACTGCCACAAAAATTTTAATGCAAGGCAACTGGCAGCTAACAGCAGCAACTGACGCCAATGGAAATGACATTTTATCTAAAGTAACATTTCCTGTAACCGTTATTCAACTTACAGATGATAACGGAATGCTGGGAACCCATGCACCTCTGGCAACACGAGTAGTATACGGAGACACAAAATGGACAGAGGCATCAGGTAAAATGAATCAGTTGTTTGACTATGCAAATTTTAGATTTAACACAGGTGAATTTTTTGTGGGCGAAGGATCTGTTGATAATTTTACAATAGAATTTAAGCTTCAGGCAACTGCCATAGGCGGTGGAGTTCTCTCAGATGTATTAAGTATTTTTGGTGTTGCAAACGGATGGCTTCAGCAAACGGTTTACCATAAATTTACCAATGTAAAAATTTCATTTCCGGGCCAAGAGGCAACAATCTTTACTTCTAAAGCCAAAGAAGAAAGAAATACCATGATTTGGGAATTTACTGATGCAACCCAAGGATTTTATAACTACAAAAATGCTCAAGGAAATTCTGTATTGTGGAACGGTTGGCCGGTAGAAAAATTTGCAAGAGGAAAATATACTTGGACAAAGAAAACCGAAGGAATAAATGATATTGTTAAAGCTAATCTTTAAAAGTATTTATTAATCTAAATTGGTGAATAAATAAATTAAATAAAAAATTATCATTTCTATTTAATCCTAAATTTGCCTTTTTATTTGATTAAAATGGCAAAGGAAAACAATTACGACGACGATAGCATAAAGAGTCTTGACTGGAAGGAACACATCCGTTTAAGACCCGGAATGTATATTGGTAAACTAGGAGATGGCTCTGCCCACGATGATGGAATTTATATTCTTATCAAAGAAATTATAGACAACAGTATTGATGAGTTTGTGATGGGAAATGGAAAGAAAATAGAACTTTCCATCAAAGATAAAACAGTTACAATTAGAGATTATGGGCGAGGAATTCCTCTAGGAAAAGTTATTGACTGCGTTTCAAAAATAAATACAGGCGCAAAGTATGATTCCGAAGCATTTAAAAAATCTGTTGGATTAAACGGTGTTGGTACAAAAGCAGTAAATGCCTTATCTTCTTATTTTAAAGTACAATCAATTAGAGAGGGCAAATCAAAACTTGTAGAATTTGCAGACGGTGCAATTACAAAAGACAATAAAATTTCCGACAGCACAGAAAAACAAGGCACTATAATTTCATTTACGCCTTCCGAAAAAATATTTGGAAAATTTCACTTCATACATGAATATGTAGAACAAATGATTTGGAATTATGCTTATTTAAATACTGGTTTAAGCATACAATACAATGGAAAAAGTTATTTTTCTGAAAGAGGCTTATATGATTTGTTGAATCAAAATTTAAGCGGAAATATTTTATACCCAATCATCCATTTAAAGGGTTATGATATAGAGTTGGCATTTACTCACGGGGCGCAGTATGGCGAAGAATATTATTCCTTTGTAAACGGACAGCATACAACGCAAGGAGGAACTCACCAAAATGCTTTTAGGGAAGCCATGGTAAAAACCGTTAGGGAATTTTACAAAAAAGATTTTGATGCTGTAGATGTTAGAACTTCTATAGTAGCTGCCGTAAGCATAAAAGTTCAAGAACCGGTTTTTGAATCGCAAACAAAAACTAAATTAGGCTCTCAGGATATTGCAATTGGTGGCCAGTCTGTAAGGGCATTTATTGGTGATTTTATAAAAAGAGAGTTAGACAATTACCTTCACAAAAATTCTGAAACAGCAGATTTACTTTATCAAAAAATTGTTCAATCAGAAAAAGAAAGAAAAGAGCTATCTGGTATCAGAAAACTTGCACGTGAGAGAGCTAAAAAGGCCAGTTTACACAACAAAAAATTAAGAGACTGTAAAGTCCATTTCAATTCTAATGACGAAAGAAAATTAGAAACAACATTGTTTATAACAGAGGGTGATTCGGCCAGCGGTTCTATTACCAAATCCAGAGATGTTGCATCGCAAGCAGTTTTTAGTTTAAAAGGGAAACCACTAAATTGCTACGGTCTTACAAAAAAAATAGTTTACGAAAACGAGGAATTTAATTTATTGCAAAGTGCTTTAAACATCGAAGATGGCTTAGATGATTTAAGATACAACAACATTGTAATTGCTACAGATGCAGATGTAGATGGCATGCACATTAGATTATTATTGATTACTTTTTTTCTTCAATTTTTTCCTGACTTAGTTAAAAACGGTCATTTATATATTCTTCAAACGCCATTGTTTAGAGTAAGAAATAAAAAGAAAACAAATTATTGCTATACCGAAGAAGAAAGAGTAAGCTCAATAAATGAATTGGGGCCAAAGCCAGAAATAACAAGATTTAAAGGATTAGGAGAAATCTCTCCAGATGAATTTAAAAATTTTATCGGAAAGGACATACGACTAGAACCTGTAATTGTTGACAAAAATACCAGTTTAGAAGAAATTCTTTCGTATTACATGGGAAAAAATACTCCAACAAGACAAGAATTTATCATCGAAAATTTAAGGTTAGAAAAAGATTTAGTAGAAGGAATTTAATAAGTAACCTACCACTAAATTTATCCGTAAACAAGCAATTAAAATTTTATTGTTTATAAGTTAAACCTTCAATTGCTTTATACATCTAAAAAAATAAAAGATATTTACGATATGATTTTTAGCAGCAAAATATCAATTAAAAAAAGAAGTATTTTTTTGTTTGCAGGTTTCTTTGTTTTTGCCGCACACGCCATTGCACAGCCTTCTAACGATAATTGTTCCGGAGCTGATCTTATTTGCTTTGGTCATACAATTAATGGTACAAATGTGGCCGCCACGTCAGAAGCTACCGTATCTCCTAGTTGCTTTGCAGTTACAAATTCTGTTTGGTATAAATTTCAAACAATAAATATGGTTGGTAATCTATCCGTTAATTTATCCAACATTATTTCTACTAATTCTAATCCAAATTTTAGCGTTGCACTTTTTACTGCAGCCAATTGCAACTCGGCTTTTGCTGAGGTTGTTTGCAACTCAAGCGTATCAGCAAACGCAACAATTACTGCCAATTCAATTCCTCCTAACACAAATATATGGGTTTTGATAGAGGGAGATGATACTGGTGGTGTGTTGGCTGAAGGCACTTTTGATATTTCAATTTCAGGAACAGCAGTTGAGCCATCCGCAACTATTGTTGTTGATCCTCCTGTATGTAATAAAAAAGGCTCAATTAAAGTTCAAAATATTAAGCAAAGTAATTCACCAATTACATTTTCATTAAACTCTGGTTCTGCTCAGTCAAGTCCGGTTTTTAGTGACCTCTCTGCTGGAAATTATACAGTAAATGTTATAAATTCTGTGGGTTGTTCATTTGTCGTCTCCGCATTTGTTTCAGGTGATAGCACCCTTACGTTTAGCCCCAACTCAACACCAGCAGATTGTAATGTTCAAAATGGAGCAATAAACATTTCAAACCTCACGGGTGGTAGCGGTAACATTACTTATTCATCAAATGGAAATCCTCCTCAAAGCTCTCCAACTTTTAGTAATTTGGGGGCAGGAACATACAATATTACCATTAACTTTGGCAGCTGCGACACAACCATAAGAATTTTTGTAAGCTCTAACTCAGGCATTCAATCCGCACAAGCAATAACAACTTTAGCATCCTGTAATGTCTCGGATGGGCAACTAACTTATCCTCCAAATAGCATTCTTGGAGCAAATGGACCTTTAGCCTATACATTAAATGGCCCTTCTGGTCCACAAACCAGTAGTACAGGCGTTTTTACGGGTTTGGCAGTTGGCACATATACAATAACAATTAAAGACAATAGTGGTTTGGGATGTTCCTATACAGACATTGTTTCAATTTCTGAATTGCCTCCTCCTGTTCCTACAGCAACAACCGCAACTCCCGATAACTGCCAAGGAAATAGTGGTGTGCTGCAAATAAGTGGGTTCGGTGGTATTCCTCCATACACTTTTGCATTAAACAATGGAACGCCGCAATCCTCTCCAACATTTGGAGGGTTATTAGCAGGTTCTTACTCAGTTACAATTTTTGATTCTAATGGCTGTTCATCAACAATTAATACACCCTTAGATTTTCAGCAATCTGGCGTATCTACTTCTTGTTCTGCTGGCAGCAACAAAGAAATTCTGCAAGGTGAAGCTACAAAATTCAGTCCCGAAATAAAACCGGGTTCCACCGTTGTTTGGAGTCCTCCGGTTGCTGTTTTAAATGAAACATTAGCAAACTCTAGCGTTGCGCCCAATTCTTCTACCACTTATACTATTTTGGTAACTGAGCCAAATGGCTGTACGTGCACAGATAATGTTACTATTGTTGTAAAAAAATTGGTAAGAATTTATAATGTTTTCACTCCTAATGGGGATGGCATTAATGATATTTGGAACATTGAGAATACCGAAAATTATGATAATGTAGAAGTAGATGTTTATGATAGGTATGGTTTAAAGGTTTTTCACTCCAATGGCTATGCACCGGGGCAGGAATGGAATGGCAACTCTTCTATTGGTAAAGTTCCCGCAGCAGTTTATTACTATGTGTTTAAATACAATTACAAAGACGAAAGCAAAGATTATTATTTGTCCGGGACAATTACAGTAATTAGATAATGAGAAAATTTATAAAAAACTTTAACCTTCTTTTTGCCGTAATTTTTTTGTGGTTTAAGTCACTTTCTGCACAACAATTGCCTCAATATACCAACTATTTGTTAAACTACCATGCATTAAATCCTGCTGCAGCCGGTTCTACTAATTGCCTAGATTTAAAAGTAGGTGTTAGAACCCAGTGGGTAGGGTTTGAAGGTGCTCCAAAAACTCAATTCCTTCAGGCAAATTCCTTTTTAAAAAGAAAAAGAAAATTGTGGAAAAGATCTAAACATGCCCTAGGTTTTTTATTTGAAAACGATCAAACAGGATCAAGCGGTCCAATTAGGCAAACACGATTTGCAATATCTTATGCCTACCACATCCCAGTTAGTAGAACAGCTTTTTTTGCAGCAGGATTATACGCAGGATTAAATCAATTTGTGGTTCAATCAGAACGTTTTGACCCATTTACCCCGGAAGATCCATTGTTAAATGGTTCAGGAAGAAAATTAGTTTACCCTGATTTTAACCCAGGAGTTTTGTTTTATACAGACAAAGGATTTATTGGATTGTCTGTTAAAAATGCCTACGGAAATAAGCTTGGCGGTGTGTTGGGAGCAGCATCAAAAATGAATAGACACTTTTTTTTAACAGGTGGTTATACAATTGGCGGAGAAAGAGCTTTGTTTAGATATACTCCGTCTGCGAACATAAAATTTGTTTCAATGAATTTGCCATCACTGGATGTAAGTTTTATGGTAACATATAATAAAGTTGTTGACTTTGGCGTTGCTTATAGATTAGTTGATGGTGTGTGTGCTTTTGCAAATTACAGAATAAAAAAATGGTCCGTTGGATATGCCTATGATTTTAATTTATCAAAAGTTAGGTATTCAAGTTCTAACTCTCACGAAATTATTATTTCCTATAGAATTTGTCCTGTAAATCAATCCGAAAGTAACGGAAATGAACATTGTCCTGCCTACAGGTAAGTACTGTTAGTTTTTTCTGTACGTCAATTTTTATTTATTTGTGTATGCAAAAAGAAACTGTAACCATTAATTTGCCAAAAGGGAAAGTGTTTGCCAAAGTTCCTATAATCGTTAGATATACCTGCAATGCCTAAGACTATGGCTTAAACTATAAAATTCTCCCCAAAAAGTTATTGCAACCAAAACCATTAAATTAAAAAAGGATGTTGTAAGCTACTTAGAATATCTTGTTTTTAAAGAATTTTAAAAAAATATCAGAGGCCCACGGAAAACAAATAGGATTTAAATAAGCTATATTTGTAAAAACATTTAATAATTCAAATGGGGCAACAAAACAACTCACTTTCCGAAGTTCATGAGTCTGTAGATACCCAACAAAAAAAAGGTTTTTGGAAAAAACTTTTTTCATTCCTTGGGCCGGCATACTTAGTATCTGTTGGCTATATGGATCCTGGAAATTGGGCAACAGATTTAGCTGGAGGTAGCAAATTTGGTTACTCTTTGTTGTGGGTTTTACTGATGTCTAACCTTATAGCATTATTACTTCAAAGCCTAAGTGCCAGATTAGGTATAGTAAGTGGGCGAGATTTAGCTCAAGCCTCAAGAGAAACCTACCCCAAATTTGTTAACTATTGCCTTTATTTTTTAGCAGAAATAGCCATTGCAGCTTGTGATTTAGCCGAGGTTTTAGGCATGGCAATTGGACTTCAATTGTTATTTAATATTCCTCTCATAGCCGGCGTTAGCATCACTATTTTAGATTCTTTTTTACTACTCTTTTTAATAAACTTTGGAATAAGAAAAATGGAAGCATTTATTATCTCCTTAGTGGCAATTATTGGTTTTTCTTTTTTAGCAGAAATGATTTTTGCTCAACCTAATTTTGCAGATGTTTTAAAAGGTTTTAAACCTACAATACCATCAGAAGGTGCTTTGTATATTGCAATAGGAATAATTGGAGCAACAGTAATGCCTCATAATTTATACTTGCATTC